>DZBA01000001.1:0-32944 GCA_022729775.1 Anaerolinea thermophila
ATTAAGGTATTCCAAAAGAATTAGGGTATTCCAAAAGTAGAACTTTTGGAGTCCGCGTTTAACGCTTGAAAATAAACACGCCTTCCTCTTTGTAGATGAGTTGATAATCTTTCGATGCCGCGAGTGAATCGGCGAGGGAAGAATCTTGCGCGACGAGGACGTAATCGAATGCGTTGTTTGTGTCCGCAGACCAGTTCTCGACGCACGCGGAGTTTTGACTGATGCATTTTTGCAGCGCGTCATATTCGCCCAGCCGCGTGTCGAACGGTTTGCCCGACATCCATTCGTAGCCTTGAACGGTGGCGACGCTAACGCGGTTTGTCAGCGCGGGGAACCACTCTGAAAGCGCGTCTGAAAATGCCAGCGCGCCGCCCGTGACAACCGCAAAGCGGCTGCCTTGCGGGGTATTTTTTTCGACCCATTGCATCGCTTGTCGCTGGGGTTGATGCAAACTGACTTTTGTAAAAACCTGATCCGAAACGACAGCGCCAAAGAACGCGTAAAAGATCAAGCCTGTGAGCGCGATTCGCAACGCTGGGGAGTTGAAGAAATGCGCCGCCCAGTTTGGGGACGCGAATTCGCTTTTGTCTTTCAGCGCGTGCAAGCCGATGACAATCACGTCCGTGAAGCCGAGCGCGGCAAGCATTGACCACGCGATGATGGAGATCGAAGCCGCGCCGCGCGGATCAACCAGCGCTGGCACAATCCACCACGCGGCAAGTAAATACTCGCGCCGGATAAACGTCACTACGAGTCCGAGCAGCGCGAGCGCGGAAATGACGGTGATAAATTTTTCATCGGCAAACGAGCCTGTGATCAGTCCCAGCCATGCGGTGAAGTTATACAGCCCGGTTTGCGCTGCGTTTTGGTAGGGAGCGAATCCATGCCGCGCGATGACGGTCACATAGAACGGCGCGGCGAGAAGCAAAATTCCAAGCGCGACATAAACAGATTTTTTTGTCCCTTCTTCTGAAAGCCCAAAAAAGAAAAATAAAACCGCGCACAAGACAACCGTGTGCAGCGCCGTTTCGGGGTGACTTAAGACTGCGCCCGCGCCGAAGAGCATCGTCATCCATAAATATTTTTTAGCGGACGAAGTGAAGAGGTTGTACGCGCTGAAAACGGTCAATAATAGAAAGAGGAATCCAAAGGCGCGGGTGATTCCTCCGCCCATGATGAACCACGTCATCGAGCGCGGAAGCAGCGCGAAGAAAATCGCCGCGAGCGAGCCTTTGAATTTGGATTTGAGAATCGCAGACGCAAGCGGATAAAACGCGAGAGTGGACCCGATGCTGACGATGGCGGGCAGCCAGCGAAAGACTTCAATCAGCGGGATGTTGAAAATGTCAGCGGTGATGGCTGTGGCATAAAACCCGAGCGGCGGATAGGCGAAGGGGATTTGAATCCCGTTGTATTCGACAAAGTTCGGCAACGCATAATGTCCGTTTTGAATCGCGCGCGCCATGCTGTAGAACATCCCGCCATCGGTGACAGGGAAGCCGATCATGATCGTCGGCAACAGGCGCGCGTACGCGCCGAGCGCAAGTCCAAAGACGAGGATGAAGAGGTTGAGAGTTTCGGGTTTTGTTTTTATATTGTTCATTTCGACCAAATCCATTTTGGGGTGTAACCGCCTGCGCGCAGCGTAGTCAATTCGCCGGTTTGCATGTCAACCATCTCCAGCCGCGATTCGAGCGGAAATGAATCGAGCAAATACAAGTCATACAGCAGGTATCTTCCATCCGGCGACCAATTGAAACTGCCGTGCAGGGTGGCAGGCGATTCGGTCAACGCGCGGGCGGAACTGCCATCGGCGCGCATGACCCAAATCTGGTCGCCGCGCAAAACGGTCAGGTCGCGCCGCACCACTGCAATCTGCTTCCCATCCGGCGACCATGCCGCCAGAATATTTTCGACGTTTTCATTTGCGTTCAGGTTCGCGGTCTTTTGTGAATCCACGCCGTAGACGAATAGCTGGGTAATGAACTTGCCATCTTTGATGACCACATCGCGCAGCAAAATAAATTTCCCATCCGGCGACCATTCCACTGCCGCGCCCAGCGCGTTTTTTATCAAGCGGCTCTCGCCCGTTTCAAAATGATACAGGCGCAGCCCTTCCGGCTCGGCGTAGCTCATCCACGCGCCATCCGGCGACCAGCGCGGATTTGTGCCAGGCAGCCGCGACTCTTGAAAGACAGGCTGCGCCCGGCTTGCGCTCACATCGTACCACCACAGCGAAGACGTGCCGTACCCATCTTCACTCATCGGCATATATTCGTACATGATGCGCTTCCCATCCGGCGACCAAACCGGCTGGCTGCACGCCGCGTCTTCGCAATCCACAATCAACGTATTTTCCGCGCCATCGGCATTCATCATCCAGATATTGTATTCAACATCTTCCGTCTGTTCGATGTAGGCAATGCGCGAGGCGTCCGGTGAAAGCGCGTAATCCACCACGCCTTTTTCGGCGCGAGTCAATTGGGTGGGATTTTTTTCCAGCGCGCCCATGACGAACAACTGACGGTTATCATTTCCATCTTCGATGAGATAAACCACGCGCGCTTTTTCCAAATTCGACTTTGATCCAGCGCCCGCAAAATTTTCCACGCCCCCAATTTTTGCCGCTGCCGCGTAGGTCAAAACCCCGCCCAAAATCATCACTGCCGCCGCGCTGACAACCGGCATAGCCGGCGCAATGCGGCTCAAAAAATTCATGCGCGCAAAGAGCCTGCCGCCGCCGACCATCAACATGCCGATGATAATCAAAACCACAGCCAGCCCAACGCTGAATGAGAGGATCAACGCCAGCCCAAGCAAAACGCGGTTAATGGCAACGGCAACAAGCAAGATCGCAATCGCGTCCGGGCATGGGACGAGTCCGCCGCTAATGCCAAGCGTGATGAGCGAGCGCCAGCTCAGTTCCGCGAGCGGGTTTCCGATTTGCGGCATTCGCGGAATTGCGCCGCCCTCGTGTTTGTGCGCGGGCGCGTCTTCCGTAATGGGCTGGTTGATGAGCAGTCGTTTTTTGCCGTCTTCGGTCTTGATAGATTGCGCGGGCGTTTCGTCCCTGTTTTGTTTTAATTGCCTTTGCCAATCCCACAGGCGCGGAAGCAGCAGCCCGCCGCCAAGCAAAACAATCAACGCGCCGGAGAGTAGTTCGAGCAGGGGAATGAAGTCGGCGGTGAAAAAATAACGCGAAGCGGTCAGCGTCAACAACCCCAGCGCAAAGACAGACCCCGTGTGCGTTAACGTGACCACGCTTCCCAACACAATGGCGTGCCACGCCGTTCCGCGCGAGCCGACCAGATACGCGGCGACGACGGTCTTGCCATGTCCCGGGGTGAGCGCGTGCAGCGCGCCCAATGCGAGTGAAATCCCAAGCGCGAAAACATAAAAGGAAAAGGACGTATTTTCCGCGCGGATAAAATCCAACAAAATTTCCTGGGGCGTTCTTTCGGATAATTCCGGGACAACCTGCTCGGCAGTTTCGGTGACGACATCCTTTTGCTGCCCCATCGGCAGCGAAGGCGTGCCGCTATCCCATGCTGTGAGCAGCGCGCCTGAATCCGCGACGAGCGCGCGGTCTTTGGTAAAGTCAATGCTGATGAGGTGGTTGCGTTGCAGCGGAAATAAAAACGCGGCGGTATCCTGCGCGGAGATTTCAAAAAAGTTGATGGATTTTTTCGTCTCCATGGTGTTGCTCAACGCCAGCGTGTGAACGCTGTTTGCGCTGTGTTCCCATACGCCGGAAAGGCGCAAAATAATGAAATCATTCCCGGCTTGAAATTTTTGCAAATCATCAGGGATGGATACTGAATCGAGCTGCAGCGGAAAATCGCGGTCATCCAATGTCGCGGTCAACAGCGCGGCGCGCGGCTTTCCCCACGCGAGTTTTTCTTCCGCGCTGAGCGCCCCATCTTCATTTGAATCCGCTTCATGCCAGAGGTAAGAGACCAGCATGGGTCCCGGCTTGATTTGCCATTCGATATTCAAATCAGCCGGGGAGATGGCAACGCGGATGGTATGCGCGTACACGTCCGCTGGATGGGCGCGCGCGGACGTGAAGTTAAAAACGAAAACAGCGATAAAGAGAATTGGGATAATTTTTTTCATAAAATAACACAGCGCGGAGAAATCTCCGCGCTGTGATTATATCTGTACTTGCGTGTTATTTTGGCGCGCCTTCGACGGGGTAGCCCTTGCTATACCATGTCTTCAAACCGCCCGCCATGCTGGTTGCCTTGAAGCCCGCATTGAGCAGAATGTCGCGCCCTTCCTGGCTGCGGTTTCCAGAGCGGCAAACCACCAAAATTTCCTGGTCTTTGGGCAGCTCGCTCAACCTGTTTGGAAGTTCGCCCAGCGGAATGAGCGTGGTGTTCGAAGCGTGGTATTCATCCCATTCTTCCTGTTCGCGCACATCCAAGACAAAGACATCGCCTTGCTGGTACATCTCATACGCCTGATCCACGCTGACTTCGCGCGGCATGGAAGACGCAGCCGCCCCGCCGCCACCGCCCGCCGCAATCAAATACACAATCAAAGCCACCACTGCAAGAATGCCAATTTGCACTGCGGGCTTACGCAAAAAAGCAGCGATGCCGCTGCTGTTGTTAGTTCTAACATTTTTATTTTTTTTCTTGGACATATTTTTTCCTCGTCTTTGGATTTTCAAACTTGACGCGCGCGCAAACTTTTTTCTTACGCCGCGATTTTTTCAAAATGACTTGACCGCCGTATCCAGATTGACATGCACCTCGAAGAACTGCTTCAACCCAATCACATCCAGCACTTGCAAAACTTCCGGCTGCGGGTTGAATAATTTGACGTGCTTGCGGACTTCCCCGTCGCGCGCCATATTGATGGGGCGGAAGGTGGGACGCCGCCCATCCTTCGAGATTGCCGATTGTCCGCTAAAAATCAACACCACCGTATGCAGTGACATCAGCCCCGCGCTGCTGATATAAGGGACTTTGCTCAGGTCAATCAGGATATTACGCGCGCCGTCGGTGTATGCCTGCTGCGCGCTGTCTATCACTTCGGTGTAATTGGACGCGTCGAGTTTTCCGCTCAACTGCATGACAGTTACCGAAACGTTCGCTTCATGTTTAAGAAATGTAATTTGCATGTCGCATTCGTTCCTTAAAAAGAATCAATAGCCTGTTGTTTGTCTGTAAACACTTCAAAAAAGTCGGAGAAGCCGACCATCTCCAACACATTGAGAATCTCGGCGCGCGGATTCAACAACTTGAAGTGCTGCTGCTTTCCGCCATCACGCGTCTTGTCCATGGACTTTAATGTTGACCAGCTTTTCTTTGTGTCCGGCAGCGCTTCGCCGCGCACCATCAAGGCAATCGTGTGCAATGAAACAAGCCCTGCGCTGGAAATATAGGTCAGGTCGCCGAGGTCTAGCAAAATATCGCGCGCGCCAACCTCGTACGCATCGCGCGCTTTTTCTATCAAACTCTGGTAAGTTTGCCCGTCCAGCTGCCCTGTGACCTTCACAACAACAACAGCCACGCGCCCTTGTTCGTGCGAAACGGTAATTTCCATAGTACACGCTCCTTTATAAAAGATATTTAATTAGTGACCTTACGCGGTGTCATTTCGAGCGAAGCGAGAAATCTTGCCCTGCGACAAAAGGTTTCTCCTCGCTCTGCTCGTCGAAACGACAACACTGCGTAAGGTGAGTTAATTATAAACCCGCTTTTCTTTCCAACCGCGCCAGCCTGTGATCTATCTCTGCCAGCCAATGTTTGCGGATGTACGCGGGAAGTTCGGCGCGCTCTGCTTCCTGCCGCGCGGACTTTGCCCACTTCAGCGCGGACTTTGCATCGCGCTGCTTATGTTCGTAATATTTTGCCAATTCGATGTGCGCGTAAATGTGACCTTTCTTCGCAGCCTGCCGCCACAAGCGCAAGGCTTGCTCCACATCCCCGCGTTTTTTTTGCAGCGCGGAAAGCCGCCTCACCGCCATCTCGAAATCGGATTCTGCCAGCCCCGTTTCAAGTCCGCGCTCGAAGAGACGCGCCGCCTCATCCCAGCGGTTCAAATCTTCGAAGAGTTTTCCCAGCGCGACAAAGTCGAGACCATGCTCCACGCACCCGCCATGCGGGTCGGCGATCATTTCGCTGACATGATTCAGCAGCGCCGCCATCGCAGCCACGTCCATCGCGTTATGATAAAACACCCCGCCCAATGGACGCGCGTCCCGCGTGCGCAGGTAATCAAAATATAACCAGGGAATTTCATATCCCGGCACTTCTTCTGATGCGCGCGTAAAATTCAGCACATGCTCTTCGAGGTATTTCAGCGCGCGCGAGGGAAGACGATCACGCCATAACCTGCGCGCCAGCGGAAGCAAATCCAGGTGCGCGTAATTCTTGAACGGCACAGGGATGCGGTGCAGTTTATAGCGCGTGGTCAACAACGGCGCGTCGAAAGATTTACCGTTGAACGTCACCAGCGCTTCACACGGCGCAAGGAATTGAATCAGCGCTTCGAGCATGGCTGGCTCTTCGGATGGGTCGCGCAAAAAGAATTGCTGCAAGACAAAGCGGTCATCTACAAACCTGCCCACGCCAACGAGAAAAGCGTACGTCCCAGTCCCGCCCGAAAGCCCGGAAGTTTCGGTATCAAGAAATGCAAATTTATTCATGGGCAGTTCCGTGATGCGCGAATCATTTGCCCATTGTGAAATCAGCGCCAACGGCGATGAAGACGAAAACAGAAAAGAGGAAAGCGGCGCGTTCTGTCCATGCGAATAATCGCGCGCGAAGATTTTCTCCGCGACAAAGGCATCTCCGCGCGGCGTGTTGACGTAACTCCCGTTGATAATCAAGTCAATCGAGGTTTGTTCCGTCTTGCGCTGAGATAAATCCACGGCGCCGACTTTTACGCCAAGCGATTTAAGTTTGTCAGAAAGCGAAGGCATGTGAAGATTATTCCATTTTCTTGACAACGGTCAGAATCATCCCGTCACGTTCTACGGCGTAAACCGCTTTCGCTTCGGGGTACATGGTTTTATCGAAGCCGTTGCGCGTGGTGATGATAGCGTAATCAAACGCTTCTGTCGTTGGCGCGTCATCCGAAAGCACGGTCAAATCGGCGCGGGCGTAAAGGTCGGCAGTTTGACCGGGACCGACGACCATGATATTCGAGTTTGCGGGCGCGACTGTGTTCACGTACTCCATCGCTTCACGATAGGAGATCGCCCAATAATCGAGTTCGAATCTTTCGTTTGGGTTTTGAACTAAAGCATTGTAGTAAACATATTGATAGGGATGCAAGCGGACGCCAGCAAAAATCCCCGGCAGAATCAGCAACAGCGCGAAAGAGAATCTTAACGCGGGTTTGGTCAAGCGCGCCAGCAGGGACTCCATCCCCAAGCCTGCCAGCAAAAACACGGGCGGCAGGATGAAAAATATCTGGCGAAAGTTATCGTATAACTTTGCGCGGGTGAGGATGAACCCTGAAAGCGGAAGGATGAACCAGAGAATGACAATGGTTAATGGTTCGTGGTTCGTGGCTTCTTTGAGAGAGCGTAATAATTTTATGATGCCGATGATAAATAAAATCCAAATCGGTTCGGTGAATTGAATCAAGAGCAGCAGGGGCAAATAAGAATACGGCAATTCTGTCGCATTGTAGTAACTGCCGTTGAATAATACTTTTCCAAACCAGGGGTATTTGGTCATCGTTTGAAAGGCTTCGATGAAATGCCCGATGGGGTCGCTCCACAGGTAGGGCCAGGTGATATAGCAAAAGAGAATAGAGAGTAGAGAGTAGATGATGAGCGGAGTGATGGCGCGTTTGCCAAGTTTGCGTAATGCGTAAAGCGCGACGAGTAATCCTGCAAAGGGGGCAAGGATGCGGATGGAGGTGGAGAAGCCTAACATGAATGAAGAAGTCAGAATGAGGAATGAAGAATGGGAAAGCAGACGTGGCGCGTGGGATGTGACGAGTGTTGCGTGTTGCATGGGGCGTGATAAGTGGTAAATGGTGATTAGTGAAAATAGAATGAAAAAGACAGCGCGAAGCCAGAGGAAGTAGGTGAAGTATTTTTGGATGTAGATTTCAGGCGGGACTTTGTTAAGGTCGGTGGCGAGGTAGGTGATGATGTTGGTTTGTCCGCCTGCCGCGCTGCGGACGAGAGCCTCGATGGCGGCGTGAATGGTTGGGGTTGCGGCAAAGAGTCCGAGCAGCAGAATCGCTCCGCCCGTAGTCAGTCCGCGCTGCCAGAGGGGAGAATCAAGTTCGGGACGCTGAGTCGAATCCAGCGAGTCCACCATCCGCAAGCCGAAGAGCAAACTCAACATGAAGAAGGCAAGAAAGGGCGTGTCTTTTGGGTTCATGAAGGCATGCCCCCAAAAGAGCGGCTGTGTGACGTAGAGCAGGGTTGCGTAACGCGCGGCGGTTTGAGTCAGCCAGCGTTGAGCGAGCGCGTAAAATGCCCAGACGCCCGCGAGGTGCGTGAGGAAGTAGAAAATGTGGCGGATGTCCGCTTCGTTGATGGGCAGGAAACTTAACGCGCGCGACGCGATGAGGACGGTCATCATGTACGCGGGACCGTAGTTGCCGAGGTCTTTTTCGGTGATGGGCATGAGTCCCTGCTCGCGCCAGGTTTGGTATGTGCGCAGCGAGTAATCGGCGTATTTGCGGAGCGAGTGATCGTCCCAGCTCTCGCCGTAGTCGGTGAGCGTGAATGCAGCGAGGAGGAGGGAGATGGCGAGGAGGAGTAGGATAAAGCGGTCGGGTTTCATGGGGACGTGTTGCGTGTTGCGTGGGACGTGGGACGTGGAGATTAGAGATTAGAGATTTTCCAGCGATTCGCTGCGGGAAAGAATGTGGACGTTTGTTGATTGCGCGTGAGATACCACATGATGAATAAAACAATCAGCGGGGCGAGGAGGCGACCAAACGACCAGGGGAAGAAGTCAAACGAGGGGAGGATGAATTCGAGGAAGTAGGCGAAGGCGAACCACATCCACAGGTTTGGAAGTTCAATCACTTTGAGCAGCAGCAAGAATGAAAGCGCGAGGAAAAGTCCGTGATGATCCCAGACGATGGGGGAGGTTAATGTCATCACGATAAACAAAGATGGCAGCGCGTTGAGTAAAATTTTGTTTTCGCTACTTGTAAAGGTTTGCTTGCGGACATTTTGCCACATCACGTAAATTGTAGATAAACCGAGCGCGGCTTTTAATCCCATTACCATCAGTCGCGTGAGTTCGATGTTGATTCCGAAGAAGGGATTGAGAAAACGGAAAAACGAATCAAATGAAGTGTCGTGGAAATTTGTATCTTTGATGTTGGTGAGGATTTGAATGTTGGCGACGTAATCGAAGTACGGACGAGTCCCTTCCAGCGCGAGGGGAATCAGCGCGATAAGGAGGAAGGTCAGCGCGAAGTAGGAAATCCACTTCCAATTGCGGGTGAGCAAAAAGGCAAGGACGAGCGCGGCAGGCGAGGTCTTGAGATGAACCGCCAGCGCGAGAAAAAGCGCGGAGAGAAAATCGTTTTTGCCAAAGGTCAACATGCCCGCCATCACCAACACCATGACCATGATGTTCACTTGCACATATCCCAAAGAGCGGTGCAGCGGCGTGTTGATGGTCATAAACAAAACCGCGACGATGACCGCGAAATGATTCGAGAATTCATACATCTCCAACACTCGGACAAGCAGCGCGTAGAAGAGTCCCAGCATGAGGATGTTCACCGCCCAAAGAATCGCCAACATCCCCGAATCTCCCAGCGGGGCGATGAACTGCAACATCGTCGCCCACAGCGGGAGATATAAATAGGTGTCGGGCAAAGTCTGGTTGTTGTAAAGCGCGGTTGCGGCTTCGAGATAATACTGATAATCGCCATAGCGGAAACGCTCGCGCAAGACGTTGAGATACAGCAGGACGACGAGAAAAAATCCAGCCGTGAAGAGCGCGTTCTTTGCGTTTATTTTTTCTTTGAACAGCAAAAATAAAACCACGCCAACGGAAAGCCATGTGAAGGTCACGGCTTCGAGTGTGACGGTTAAATTAGATAGGGGCCATTCTTGAATAAAGAGGGAAATGCCCGTCATGCCGTTGCGGAGATAAATGGCGGCAACCTGTAAAATGACAAGCAGCGTAATGAGCAGCCATGCAGCCAGCGCGTTTTGGAAATATTTTTTCATGGCATTACCAGCACTTTTCTTCACGTTTTACTTTTTTAACATACGATAAGATTCCGCCGTTACGCTCCACGCTGTAAACGGTTTCTGCCTGCGCGCAGTGACCGACATCCGCATTGCTGCGCGTGAGATAAAGGACGTAGTAAAAGTCCACGCCGCGCAATTCCAAATCACTGGGACCGATAATCTTCAAATCGGGACGCGCGTATTCATCCGCAATCTGGCGCGAACCAATCACAATCACCTGCGCGTTTTGGGGCGCGTTTTCGTTGAGGTATTCAAACGACTCCTTGAAGGACGTTCCCCAATAATCCAAATCATATTTGCGGAACGCGCCGCCTGTTCCGCCTGTGAAACTGTTGAAATAAGTATATTGATAGGGATGGAGTTGGACGCTGGCGTAAAGCCCCGGCGCGGCGAATAGAATCAACAGCGCAGATTTCAACGCGAATGTTTTCGCGCGCGCAAATACCCAATCCATGCCAATCCCCGCGAGAAGGAACAGCGGCGGGAGCAGGAACAACAATTGGCGGGCGTTATCATACAGCGTGCTGCCGGAGAGCATAATCAAAAACGTGGGAAACAAAAACCAAAAGATAAAAAGCAGGAATGGTTCGCGGCTGGATTTGACAGACCGCCGCAAGATGAATCCCAACGCCATCAAGACAAGCGCGGATTCGGTCAACTGCAACCCAATAAACGTGGGAATGTATCGCAGCGGCAGCTGGTCGGCGGGGTATAAATTCCCCATAAAAAGCGTTTCGCCTGTGTCGGGGAATTGTGACATGCTTAACAAACTGTCGGTAAAATTTGCAATGGGCGCTTTCCACAAATAGGGCCAGGTTAGGTAAGCAACAAGCGCCGCAATGAAAAAATATTTCAGCGCGGGGGAGAGGAATCCGCGCGTCTTTCGCATCCCATAAAAGATGACCAACGCGCCCGCCATCGGTCCCAGCGAGCGGATCGAGGTCGCAAGCCCCAGCGCAATTCCCGCCGCAAGAATTTTCTTCCATGTCGGGTCATCCATCATCCGCAGACCAAGATACACGCTCGCAATGAAGAGCGACATAAACGGCGTATCTTTGGGATTCATCAGCGCGTGTCCCCAAAAGAGCGGCTGGGAGATGAACAGCAGCGCAACCCCAAACGCCGACCATTCTCTCATCCAACGCAACGCAAGCAGGTATAAAAACAACACGCCAATCAGGAAGGTGATGAAATACGCGAAGTGATGCGCCGCATCCGCGCCCCAATTTGTGATGGGAATCAGCGCGCGTGAAATCATCTCCGCGTACATAAAATGCGCGGGACCATATAGATTCAAAATGGGAATCGAATTATCAGGCTGGAAGTCTTGAGGGCGAAAAATATATTCATACGCGCCAAGCGCGCGCGCGCTGTAACGATAAATGCCCGGTTCGTCCCAGCTCAAGCCGTAGTCCGGCGCGATGAAATATCCGAGGATCAAGGACAAGAGCAGCAGCACAAAAATAGCAAAGCGCGGTTTATGGTCAACGACGTTCATATTACCTACATTTTCCAATTGTGCCGGGTTTCATCACATAGGCAAAGATGACGCCATCCCGCCCGGTTTGATGAGCCAACTCCGACTTTTGACAGCGCAACGCGCCTTGATTTTTGCGCGTTAAAATCAACACATAATCATAGCCTGCCTGCGGAGTCGGGTCGTTTTGTTCGGTGATGACACGCAAATCAGGACGGGCGTAATACATGGCGGTTTCCTCTGGACCGGAGAGAATCAAAATGCGCGCGCGCGCAGGCGCGTTTGCATTGACATACTCCATTGATTCTTTGAACGAAATACCCCAATAGTCTGTATCGAATTTATTCGACGCGCCCTTCATGCCGCCCACAAAACTATTGTAATAAGCATATTCGTATGGATGCAATTGAATCGCGGCAAACAACCCGGGCAGGATAAAAATCAGCAACAAGGCGTTTTTGATTGCGCCGCTGGAAATACGCGCGGAAAGAAATTCCAGCGCGAAGCCGGTCACAATAAACATAGGCGGCAGCAGAAAAAATATCTGGCGCGCATTATCATAAAGGACGCTGCCCAGCAGAATGACAGCGGATACGGGCAGCGCAAACCAAAAGAGTGTCAATGCTATCGGCTCCCATTTTTGGGATGCAAGCATAACAAGCGCTCCAGCGGTAAATAGAAACAGCGCGGGTTCTGTCAATTGCAACGCAAACAAGACAGGCACGTAAGAGCGCGGCAATTGATCTGGCAGGTAAAGGTTTCCCCAAAACAAAATTCTTGTGTCAAAGGGAAATTGCGACATGACCTCAAGGCTTTCTATAAGGTTTGCAATGGGCGCTTTCCACAAATAGGGCCAGGTCAAATAGGCGGCAATCAGCGCGACGATTGAGTATTTCAACGCGGGGATGAAAAACCCGCGCGGGGATTTTCGCAGCCCATACAGAAGAACCAGCGCGCCCGCCATCGGTCCCAGCGAGCGGATCGAAGTCGCAAAGCCCAATGCAATTCCCGCCGCGAGAATTTTCTTCCACGTCGGGTCATCCATCATCCGCAGACCAAGATATACGCTCGCAATGAAGAGCGACATAAACGGCGTATCTTTGGGGTTCATCAGCGCGTGTCCCCAAAAGAGCGGCTGGGAGATGAACAGCAGCGCAACCCCAAACGCCGACCATTCTCTCATCCAACGCAACGCAAGCAGGTATAAAAACAACACGCCAATCAGGAAGGTTGTGAAGTAAACAAAATGTTCTGCTGTGCCATTTGCCCATGATGGCAGGATTTTGATAATCAGTTCCGCAATAAAAGCGGAATATAAAAAGTGCGCGGGACCGTACAAATTGAGAATGTGAATAGATGTATCAGGTTGAAAATCGTGCGGACGAAAAACATATTGATACGCGCCGAGCAATCGTTTGCTGTAACTGAAAATCCCGGCTTCGTCCCAGCTCAAGCCGTAATCCGGCGCGGCAAAACATCCGATGAGGAAGGCAGCGGATAACAAGAGCGTGATGGGCAGGTGCGGTTGTTTCGTTTTGACGGTATTCATTTTTCACAGCGGACAAAAATTACAGCGTAATCATCGCGGTATTGTTCGCACCAGATTTTTGATTCGGTCACAGCCTGAATTAATTTGGGCTGCGAGGTTTGGGATAACATCAACAGGTTAATTCCTTCGCGGTCGAACATCGCCTGCCAGTTTTCCGCACGGCTGACTTGCGTATACTCCGCCCACTGTTCAGGCGGAAAAGCGTTGAAGCGGCTGTCCATCCACGGCTTGCGTGATTGCAGGTTGAACGAGAGATAACCGCCGAAGGCGTAATCTGTCCACAGCGGACCGGGCAATTCGGGGCGCTGACTCAGCCATGCCGCCGCCGCAACCGGCGTGGTGGAAAGTTCATATACGCGGATGGAATCACCGAGCCATTTTTCGCGCAGTCCATGAAGAAAGAGCAGCGAAGACGCCAGCATCGAAATTCCAAAGACGAGGTTGACAATGGGAAATTTATTTTGGATTTTATCGAAACGACGCGCCCATTCAGATAAAAGCGCGGCGGTGAGAATCGTCAGAATGAACAAGAACCAGATGACATAGCGCATCCCTGTAAATGCGAGCCAGCCAAATCCGAGGAAGAGAATCCACTCAAAGGCGGAGAGTCTGCGCGGCGAAATCCCCGCCAGCGGCGCGAAGAGAATCGTCCAGGCAAAAAAGATATTCATCTGCCAGCCTTCGTTGCGCGGCGGCATCCACTCGAACGCAAAGAGCTGGTCGGATGGCGAGTTGAGCATGAAGAAAAAATAATTCCAGACTTTATATCCAAACGGGTTGATGAGCGTCGCCAAAAGCATGAAGCCAAAAACAATCCACAACGGTTTGCGCGCGCCCTTTCCAAACAGGAGCGCGGCAGCGGTCAGAATCAAAGGCAGAACAAATGAGCCATGAATGTTTACCCACAACAGGGTGATGATGGGAAGCGCCCACAAAGATTGTTTGTTTTGCGAATTTTGCCATTGAAAGAGAATCCACAGACACAGCGCAAAAAGCGGGTATGCAAGCAATTGATTCCGCATTGCCCAGTTGTTTCCGCTGGCAAGCCCAAGAATGAAAACCAGAACCGTTGCAAGGCGCGGATTGGAAACCGCGCGCGCCGTCGCCCAAATCATCCCGTATGCAATGCCGAGCAAAATTCCGCGCAGAAGAAAAGTCAGCGGGAGTCCGCCAAGTTGGTAAACGATGTAAAAAATTACGCCAGATAACCAGGTTTGATAAATGATGGGCTGGTTTTGCTGGCTTGCGCTGATGGTATCGGTGAGCGGAATCGCGCCGCCGCGCAGCGCGTCCTGTCCCACGCGCAACGCCCACCAATAATCCTGCGGCTGGATGGCAAGCAGGAATGAAATGGCGATAAGCGGCATCAATGCCAAACTAAGCCACAGAAAATCATCGGAACGGGCGCGGGACATGGATGGATTTTAACCGTAAATTCCACGTTTTGCCGTCGGGTATAATCTTTTTATGGTGAATAGAAAAAAACTTGTCGAACCGATTTTGTATCTTGTATTAATCATCTCCCTGCTTGCGCCACGCCTGCCGGGGCTGGGAAGTTACGTCACATTAGATGAGCCGTATTGGTTGAGCATGGGCGCAAATTTTTATTACGCGCTCGGTCAACGCGAATTTCAAAACACGGTATATGAATACCAGCCCGCTGTGACAACCATGTGGATTATCACTGCCGCCATGTTAATGTACTTCCCCCAATATCGCGGGTTTGGTCAGGGCTATCTTGATTACAACAAAGGCTTGCTCGATGGTTTTCTCATCGAACACGGCAGGCATCCGCTAGAGTTGCTGGAAATTTCCCGCGTGATACAGGTTGTTGTCGTCGCCGTATTATTTTTAGTTTTGTATTATTTGTTGAAAAGGTTCGTAAATAAATTCGTCGCGGCGTTCGCAATTCTGTTCGCGTCGCTCGACCCATTTTTTCTCAGCCAGTCGCGCATGTTGGATCATGAAGCCATGCTCTCGCTGTTCGTCATGATTTCACTGCTGGCGCTGGCAATTTATTTTTCACTGGACAAACGCTTCGGATTTTTGCTGCTATCGGGAGTTGCCGCAGGGCTGGCGCAATTGACAAAATCATCCGCGATTGCCATGCTCGTACCGGTGGGGATTTTATTTCTAGCGCAGGTTTATCAGCAGCGCGCGCATGGCTGGTGGAAGTCGCTGCTTGACAACGCGAAAATATTTTTCATCTGGCTTGGGATTTTAATCGCCGCGTATTTTATCTTCTGGCCTGGCATGTGGGTCGCGCCGCAGAAAATGTTATATGAAGTATACGGTAATGCGTTTAGTTACGCATTCCAGGGCGGTCGGCTGGCTGTCACCGGCGAGTTGGAATCTTCACAGTTCAGCGTTGAATTGAATCTCGCGGGCATTCTATCCCTGACGGAGATGTTGCTGCGCCGCACCACATGGTTGACATGGATTGGAATCCTGCTGGGATTTGCGCTGCCCTTCTCCCGCGACATGGAATGGGATGGCGCGCGCAGATGGCTGTTTGCGTTGTGTTGGGCGACGGCTGCGGCGTTCATCATCATGTTCGGAATCGCGCAGGGGCGCAACTCGCCGCATTACATTCTATGCAGTTATCTCGCGTTGAACATTCTAGCGGGCTTGGGTTGGTTCTATTTCGCGCAGCGGATTTCAAGCCGCGTCACAATTCAATATTCCGCGCTGGTGGCTTTACTACTCATTCAGTGGGTAGCCTCCCTGCCGTTTTACCCTTACTATTACACTTACGAAAATCCGCTTTCTAAAAATACCCGAAACGCCGCCGCGCCCTTGTTCCCCTACGGCGAAGGGCTGGAACTCGCCGGGCAATATCTTGCGGGCTTGCCCAACGCAAAAAATTCCACCGCGCTGGTTTATTTCAGTCGCGGATGTTTTTCCTATTTCTATCCCGGCACGACCAACGGATTCAAGCCTTATTATGTGGACGGGCTTCACGCAAAAGACTTAATGCGCGAGGTTACCTCTGCGGATTATCTGATTGTCTATTACGCGCTTCAATCCCGCCTTCCAAAATATGAAGGATATATCGAGGCGCTGTCCGGCGCGCAGCCGCTCCATGAGGTCTGGCTGGACGGACGCAAATATGTCGTCATCTACCAAGTGAATCAAATCCCCGAAAGCGTATTAAACGCGCTTGCGAATTTACCGCCCATAGAACCAATAGAATGAGAAGCAACGTGAAAAAACATACATGGCTGCTCCTGCTGCTTTTGCTTGCATTAATCATCCCGGCGCGAGTCGCCGGCGTGGATCAATTCGCCACGCTGGATGAACCCTGGTGGCTCATCTCCGGCTCCAATTTTTATTACGCGCTCACACACCGCGAATTTACCAACACAGTTTATGACTATCATCCCGCCGTGACAACAATGTGGGTGGTGACTGCGGGCATGGTTTCATACTTTCCGGAATATCGCGTTTTCAACCAGGGATATTTCGACGTCCGCAAGCCGATGTTTGAGAACTTCCTGCGCGAAAAAGGGCGCGACGCGCTGCCGCTCATCCGCAACAGCAGGCTGGTACAAGTTGCGCTGTTGACCTTGCTGGCTGCGCTGTGCTTTTTGCTGCTGCGCTTGTTAGTGGACGAAAAAGCCGCATTCCTTTCGATTGCGCTGGCGATGAACGCGCCTTTCTTCATGGGACATTCGCGCCTGCTGAATCACGAAGCGATGCTGGCGATGTTCAGCATTGCATCCCTGCTGGCAATGCAGGTCTATCTCAACCGCGAGCGCAAAATCATATACCTGATCATTTCCGGTGTGATGTTCGGTCTCGCGCAATTAACAAAATCATCCTCCATTGTTTTGCTGCCGCTGGTCGGTTTGATGCTGGCGCTTCCTCTCTTTCGGCGTGACGAAAAAACATGGCTCACAAAAATTGGGTCTGCGGCAAAGATATTTCTCATTTGGTTATTGACCGGGATATTCATTTACGCGCTGCTCTGGCCTGGTGTGTGGGTTGCGCCGCTGAAAATGTTCAGCGAAGTGTATGGCAACGCATTCAGTTACGCGCTGCAAGGCGGACGGCTCGATGTGACCGAAGACCTGCAACCCGAGAAATTCAGCCTTGCCGCAAATTTCAAACAAGTCTGGTCTTACGCGCTGCAATGGATTCGCTCGTCCACGCCGCTTTCATGGCTCGGCTTGATGCTTGTCCCGTTTTTCTTTTTCAAGAAAGAGAAAGAAACGCCCGCGCTGATTCGCTCCACGCCCGCGTATTTGTTCATTCTGGCGCTGTTGTTCATGCTGTTATTTGGCATCGCGCAGGGACGCGATTCATCCCATTACGTCCTGACCAGTTTCGTCAGTTTGGACATCATCGCGGGAATCGGCTTGGCATACGCCGCGCTCTGGGCGCAAGAAAAATGGACAGGATTCAGCCGCGCATATTTCATCCCCTTGATTTTTACCGCGCTTGTGATTTTTCAACTCGGCAGCGGATTGCTTCATTACCCGTATTATTACACGTATAAAAACCCATTTGTAAAGCAGGGCGGCGTACATGGTTACGGCGAAGGCTTGGATCAGGCTGCGGATTATCTGGCGCAAAAGCCGGGCGCAAAGGATATGTACGTCATCGCTTACGCGGGGCGCGGATGTTTTTCTTATTTTTACCCCGGCAGGACCGACCACATGAAACTCGGCTTGAAAGATGGAATTCCGTACATCGAGCAAATCCAAGACGCGGACTATCTTGTCGTGTACTCCATCCGCCAGCGCGGGCGACTCAACGACGCGGAACTGATTCGCTTTTTGCAAGAGGTCGCGCCCGAAAAAATAATTTCGTTCGACGGGTTCGAGTACGCCCGCGTTTACAAAATCACAGACCTGCCGCAAGAGATTTTTACCGCGCTCATTCCATAAATTCTCCCTGCCAGAAAAAGCAAACAGCTAGTAAACTATAAAAATGCACCCTGTTCTGTCAAATCCATTGGAGCAATCGAAATGTGGCGATTAAACATCAACGAACCAGAACGCGACGTTTACTGGGTTGATATTCACCCCGGCGCAACGTCCATTGGGCGCAGTTCAACGAATACCATCGCGCTTGTAGACTCGTCCGCCTCGCGCCATCACGCGGAAATATTATTCGACAACGCGCGCGATGTTATCACCATCCACGATTTGAACAGCACCAACGGAACGTATGTCAACCGCAGGCGGATTTCTTCCGTAGTTGAACTGCACAATAATGACAATATCCGCATTGGGAATGTTATCTTCTACCTGACAAATGAAAGCGATACAGCCCGCAATCAGGTGACGGGGACGCATTTTTTCACGCGCGAAATCATCCTCGAAGCGCTGGATGAACACGCCGTTGTTTTGGATGATGTTGCCCAAAAATTAAATACCCTGATGAACGTTGCCAGCCTGCAAAGGGAAAGCGCCGCGCAGTTGAAGCGCATCCTGATGTTGGATGAGGTGAAAATTGTATTGGCGCCCGAGTTTCAAAGCTTGCAAGATGCCCGCGCGTTGATGTCCATCAAAAAACGCACGGTGGAAGTCACAGCAACGCAGATGTGTATTCCCATCGTAGAAGCAGACCAAGTTCAAGGCGTGATTTGTCTGGCGCGCGAGGCAGGCTCGCAATTCTCCCGCCGTGATATGGAACTGGCGATTGCCATCAGCCATCAAACCGCGCTGACCTTGAACCGCCTGCGCCTGCTGGAAAAAAGCCGCGAACAGGAACGCGCGCGCGAACTGCTCCTGCGCTTCGTTTCTCCGCTGGAAGTAGATTACCTGCTCAAGGATTATCTCAAAAGCGGAAAACTCCCGGAACTCGTCGAACAAAAAGCGACCATTCTATTTGCGGACATTGCGGACTCCACCGCAATTGCCGAGCGCATTGGACCCAAGCGCTTTGCCGATTTTCTCACGCGCTATTATCAAGACGTGACCGAAATCATCTTTCGCTATGGAGGAGTGATCAAATACATCGGCGACGGCATCATGGCGTCGTTCGTCTCCACATCCACTCAAACCGTCATCCCGCAGGAAATCCGCGCGGTGCAGGCGGGCTGGCAAATTCTCAACCGCCTGAGACGAAATGAATTCTCTTACGATGGCGAGAAATTCGTCGTCGGGATCGCGGTCAATACAGGACCCGCCATGGTTGGGTATATTGGCGTCGGCGCGCGGGCAGAGTTCAACGTGCTGGGCGATACGGTCAACACCGCCAGCCGGATGCAGGGATATGCGCGTCCCAATCGCCTTGTCGTGGGTACGCTGACCATGCATGTTGTTGCGGATAAATTTACAGTTCATCCCATTGGCGAAATTGACGTGCGCGGACGCAGCGCGCCTGTCCAAATCTATGAAATTGCCGGGGATCGTCGCGCTGGGACGCCTTGATTCCCAAATCAACATCTTTGACGACACAAATCGCGCGCCATTCGGCGCGCGATTTTCTTTGCTTGACAATCCTTCGCGCTGGAATACAATTAATGCAATCATACAATGATACATTTACGAGGAAAACATTATGAAGGCAAAAGCGACCATTCATCTTGACTTTCGTTCAGGGTTACCAATTTACATCCAACTCATCAATCAGGTTGAGAATCAAATCGCTGCTGGAGCATTGAAAGTCGGCGACCAACTTCCGACCATCCGCGCGATGGCAGATGAGATTGGCGTGAACTTCAATACGGTAGCCCGCGCATACCGCGTTATGGATAAAAGCCGCATTATATCCACACAGCAAGGGCGCGGCACATACATCACAGAAATTCCATCATCCAAGACCAAAGCGCGGATAAGGCACGAAACATTGAACGCGCTGGCAAAGCGATTTGTTACCGAAGCCTTCCACCTTGGCTTCTCAAAACAAGAAGTCGCGCTTGCGGTCAAAGACAAATTGAAGTGGACATAATGCCGCGCATCCTATCCTGCGCGAGCCTCGTATATGGAGTGCGTGATTTGCAATTGTTTCACGTGAAACATAGGAGAAAGAATGACAACCAAATTAACAATCATCATCACACTGGTTTTAATCGCGGCTTCGCTTTGCGCTGGCTGGCTGTTATGGGATAGGCTGCCGGAGCAGGTCGCGTCCCATTGGAATATCAACGACGAAGTGGACGGTTACATGCCGAAAGTCTGGGGCGTGCTGCTCCTGCCGTTGATCTCGGCGGGAATGCTCACGCTGTTCCTGTTCCTGCCTGCAATGGATCCGCTGCGGACCAACGTTGCCCAGTTCCGCGAAGCGTTCAACCTGTTTATCGTATTCATTACAATCTTTATGCTCTACATTCACGGCTTGACCCTCGCGTGGAGTCTTGGGTATTTATTCAAGATGAGTTCCGCGCTGCTGCCAATGATGGGATTGCTGTTCATCATTGTCGGCTGGATGTTGAAGCAGGCAAAGCGTAACTTCTTCATCGGCATCCGCACGCCATGGACTCTTTCCAGCGACAGCGTGTGGGACAAAACCCATCGCGTCGGCGCGGTCTTATTCATGGCATCTGGCGCGCTTACCATCATCGGCGGATTCTTTGGCGGCATCACCGCGTTTTGGATGATGTTCGCGCCGCTGATTGGCTCGACAATTTTCCTGCTGTTCTATTCTTATTTCTTGTATCGTCAGGAAACAAAAGATAATTCGCGCGCATGAATGTTTCACGTGAAACATCAACCGCTGCACGGCGCGAATATCCCAATGGGAGTGATTGTCGCCGCGCAGGTTGTCATGGCGTTCACGATTGCGCCAGTTATCAACATGTTATTCACACTTGGGGAGGAATTGGGCTGGCGCGGATACCTCCTTCCCAAACTCCTTCCGCTTGGACAGTGGAACGCCATTCTCGTCAGCGGTGTGGTGTGGGGGGGGTGGCACGCGTCTGCCATTGCGCAGGGGCATAACTATCCGGGCTATCCTGTTCTCGGCATATTTAAATCAAGTTGCCACCTTGATATTTTTTTCTCAAAAAGGCATCTTTTTTTTCAACACGAAGGTCACAACACTTGCGCCGCGCTGCCGCGAAGCGTGCAGTACAGGTGAGTACACAAAGAGAGAGAAACATCTTTTTTCATATCCTTCGTGACCGTCGTGTCCTTTGTGTTAAGAATTTTTTGGTTCTCTGGGATTTGCCGTGATTTAGTACACGGACTACACGGATTTGACGGAATCGCGCGGATTTCTTCCAAAAAATCCGCGTTTTGTCCGTGTCATCCGTCACATCCGTGTCCAAATGGTTTTTAATCACGGCGATTCCCAATGATCCAATTTTATCAAGCGGATTGGGATGGCTTTGTATGTTGCATGGCTAATGATGACAAAACGTTTGCTAGTATCGAACGAATAAAATTTAGAACAAATGTTCTTTTTGTTTTCGCACAAAAAATCCTGAAGTTTTGCTTCAGGATTTTTTGTTACACACACTCACTCAAAACTGGAAGGCGCCACGCCTGTTATGATTTCCTCTTCACTTTCGTCTATGTTTTCAACAGCGTCATCCTTAACAAGGAAAGCAGCCGCATGACTCTTTTGCGAGTCCATAATCAAATCAAGATGATGCCTTGCGCGATAATCACAGACTGCAATCAGTTTCAGCGCATTGACAACGCGCGGGTTTTCGATGGAAATAAATTCGCTCAACCTGTTTGGCGTATCGTAAAAAAATGAGCGCGTGAAGAGCGTATCTTCATCATCGAGAAATACGCCCAGCGGATAAATATTTGCCTCCATCAAATCCTGAAAGAAATGCGTGCCAAAAGAAGGTTCGGGAGACGCGCCAATTTCCTCGCCTGCCAGTTCGACCAGCGCGCGCGCATTGTAGATATCGCTATACGCGACATGGACGCCCAGGTCCGGCGTGGAAGTTCCCCAGCGACCTGGTCCCACCGCGATAAATACTTCATCTTTCAACGCGGCATTTAACTGTCCAATGGAGCGCTCCAACTGCGTTCTTTCAGCTTGCGATTGCAGGCTGAAATATCCTTCTGACGGCACAAAAAGGACATATTTTATTTTTTCCACCGCGCCCTGCGGAACCATCATCTGCGTCGAGAAAATTACATCTTTCTCATCCAAATCAGATGGGACTTCCAACCCCGCGCTGTCCTGAATGTGACTTTGCGGGCGGCACTGCAAAAGCGTGATTTGCACATTGGGGTGATCGTCAGGGTCAATCACCTCCAACGCGAACTCGGTATCCACCGGGGATTTGTAATAGGTCTCCAACAGTTTCAACACGGTGCGCATGGTAGAAGCAAAAGGCGTGCGCGCCAGCAATCCGTCAAATGTGATTACCATTTTTTCAGGAGGCGCAAGACGCGAACGAATTGGCATCAGGTCGCCGTCTTCACATAACTGGGCAATATAACGCAGCGGGGGATAATCTGCATCGAGGATTTCATGCGCGGGAATGGTTCTAAACGAATTTGTCTCCAGGTCAATCGCGTCCACGTTTTGCTGTGAATAACGCTTGATGGTGCGCACGTCAGACGACGAATGCAGGCGCGGATGACTCAGCGCGACAAGGCGCGGATAATCATCCCCAACCATATCCACCGCGCGCGTGCCAAGTCCAAACACAAGGCGCAGGAAGCCATCATCCTGTTTGATTTGCGGCGACCAACGATATAAATTGCGGCTAAACGCAACGCCGGCTGCGTGTGGAAAATAATAACGCCCTGTTCTTTCGCCTTCCACAAATTGAATCAAAATGCCAATACGCTCATCATAATCCGCAAGGTCTTTAAGGTGACGGTACATCAGCGCGTTTGGATGTAATACGCTCGCGTAAATTGCGGAGATGGCGCGTGTCAACGCAGAAAACCTGTCATCGCGGTCGCCCTGATTGGGCAGGAAGATGCTGTCGTACTTTCCAGCAAACGAAGTGCCGAAGTTATCTTCCAACAAGCTCGAAGAGCGCACAATAAGCGGTCTATCGCCTGCTTCCTGCAAAACGCGCTCCAAACTCTCGGTAGTTTCTACTGGGAATTCGCCTTTCAAAAAATCAGCGCACAAGGTCGGATAATCTGCGCGCATCTCATCATCGGTCTTATATTTTTGTCCATTCCAGTGCATCAGCCCGTTAAAAGTCAGGAAGTTATAGAACACATCCGAGCCGAGATAAAAAGAAACGGGAAGTTTAAATCGCGCGGCAACTTCGGGCGGGGCGTTCTCCTGAATGATTCGCATGGCAAGCAGCATTCCCGCCGCCTTGCCGCCGACTTTTCCGTTGCCAATTTTGCGCGCGCGGATTTCCTTCAAATCCTCGACGGTGAACCACTTGCGCGCAATTTTGATATATTTCAGTTGGTCGCTGATCATCGTGCGAATCAAGACGACCTTCAACTCTTTCAAGCGCGCCTCATATTTTTTGCGCTCATCAGGCGGCATGGCTTCGATCATCTCTGCCTGCTCGAACAACATTTCCTGGGGCGCAAGTTCCGGGTTGAACCAAACAAATTCCGAATCAGGGCTGCCGCGCTCCGTCAAAGTCTGCTTGACGATGGTTTCAAATTCTTCATACGGCAAATTATGCGCAAAGTAAAAATCAGTCAATGAGTCGCGGATGCGAAGAAAACGCGTTTCCCAAATATCCGCTGGTTCTTCTTCCATCGGGTTATGCAACCCTTCCCGAACCTGCGACTCAACCGCCTTCTTTTGTATCTCTTTGTAAAGATTGTCCCTGGTGATGATTCCGCGCACATATAATTCACGTCGCATTCGCGAGCGGATGCTGGTGTTCAAAATGGGATATTGATTGAGCGCGAGAAAAATCCGCAAGACATTATCTACCGATATTTTGGGAGTTGACATGTTTCTCCTGTATAAAAATTCCTTCGGATTTATCAATCCAAAGGAGAAAACCTGCGACGCCGAATTGAATGAATTTTACTTCACTTGTGCTGAAACAAAAAATACATCTTCTGCCTGAGAGCGCGCAAACCATGTCGGGCGCGGAAAAAATATTCAATTACAATACAGCCTATGAGCCTCAAATCCTCCCTTCGTTCCGCTATCTACCAAATCGAAAAAATCAGCCAGCGCGCGCGCTTTGCTGCCGTGCCCTCACCGCAAAACGGCTACCCTGCGCTGCTGGGAATTTCCTTTCCCAAGAGCGGCACGCACCTGCTCGACCAAATCCTGCTTGGCTTCTCGAAGGTCGCGCCCTTCTCCACGCGCCTGCACTCCTTCTACGCGGAATACGAAGGCGAAAGCGGAATCAAACGCGCGCCCGAACAAGCCCGCGCGTGGATGGATTCACTGCGCGCGCGCGACATCGCCTCGGCGCATTTGTTTGCGCGCCCCGAAATTGTCAGCCGCGCCTGTTCGCGCGATTTTATTCCCTACTTCATTTTTCGCGATCCGCGCGATGTCGTCGTCTCCCACGTTTTTTATGTGACCGATATGGAAGCGCGCCACGTTCACCACGAATATTATCAATCCCTGCCCGATTTTGACGCGCGCTTGAAGGTCAGCATTCTTGGCAGACCCGACGCGGGCATCGAATTTCCCAACATCGCTGAGCGCTTCGCGCCATATCTCGGCTGGCTGAATCATCCCGAAGTGTTATCGCTTCACTTTGAAGATTTGATTCAAGACCGCGCCGCAACGCTGGCGCGCATTATGGATCATTTCCTCACGCGCGTTCCGCTTTCCATGCCCAGAGAAAAAATCCACGACGCGCTGGAGACCTCAATCAACCCGAAAAAATCTCCCACCTTCCGCTCTGGTAAAACAGGTGAGTGGAAAAAACATTTTACTGAAGAGCATAAGAAAATTTTCAAAGAAGCAGCGGGAGATTTGTTAATCAAGTTGGGATATGAGAAGGATGGGGATTGGTAGATTGGGGATTGTTAAATAAGTAGACAAGTAGACACGTAGACATGTATACTTGTTTACGTGTCTACTTATCTACGCCCTTGTTCCATCGTCATCCGCGCATACAACGAGGATAAACACATCGGGCGCTTGCTGCAAGGGGTTGAAAGGCAAACCGTCAAAGATGTGGAAATCATTTTGGTTGATTCAGGCTCAACGGATTCGACCGTATCCATCGCCGAATCTTTTGGCGCAAAAATCGTCCATATCCAGCCGCGCGAGTTCACCTTTGGACGTTCACTTAATATGGGCGTTCAAGCCGCGACGCATGAGTTGATCGTCATCGCCAGCGCGCATGTATATCCTGTTTATCCCGATTGGCTCGAAACCTTGCTGCGCCCGTTTGAAGACGCAAGCATTGCATTGACCTACGGCAAACAGCGCGGACCTGATTTTGCGAAATTTTCCGAGCAGCAGATTTTTCATCAATGGTATCCCGATGAAAGCGCGTTGAAACAATCCACCGCGTTTTGCAACAATGCGAACTCGGCGATTCGAAAAAGTTTGTGGGAGAAAAATCACTACGACGAAGAGATCACAGGGCTGGAAGATTTGGCGTGGGCGAAGTGGGCGAAGGAGTCAGGCTATGATATTGCCTACGTCGCCGAGGCGGAGATTATCCACGTCCACAACGAAACACCGCGCGGAGTCTTCAATCGTTACAAGCGCGAAGCCATGGCGTTCAAAAAAATCCACCCTGAGTCACATTTCAATTTATATGACTTTGCGCGCCTGACTGCCACTAATATTTTAAGCGACCTGTGGCACGCCGCGCGTGAAGGTGTGTTGATAAAAAACATCCCTTCTATTTTCTGGTTTCGCTTTATGCAATTCAATGGCACGCACATGGGCTACCGCGAGTCAAGCATGGTCACACCGCAACTGCGCGAGACGTTTTATTATGCGCGGGGGATAAAAAAGCAGGGTGAAAGAAAAAGGGACGTGGAGCCGATTCGATATAATAAGCATTAAGAATCGCAAAAACACCTTTATCAGGGTTGTCAAGTTCTTAATTCACTTGTATAATTCCGTTCACATTTCAGTTAATTGGAGCCGTGAGTGATGGATGAAAACAAAGCCCTGAACGGGCAAGGAGTCGAAGGTACACAAGGAGATCAGCCGAACCACCAAACCATGGAATCGCTGCTGGAGACCGAATCCTTAAGTGTGGATTTACCCCAGGTAGGCGAGATTCGCAAAGGCATGATCGCAAGCATCAGCCCAAATCAAATTCTCGTCAGCGTCGGCGCAAAATCAGAAGGCGTAATTGCCGGGCGCGAGCTCGAGCAGTTGACCGCTGAAGAACGCGCCGCATTACAGGTGGGACAGGAAGTTGACGCTTATGTCGTCAACGCTGAAGATCAAAATGGCAATGTTGTCTTATCCTTGAAGCGCGCCCAGGAAGAACTCTCCTGGGAAAATGTCGAGAAAATGATCGCCGATGGAACCGTGATTGACACAAAGATCATCGGTTTCAACAAAGGCGGCTTGATTGCCGAAATTGGCAAACTGCGTGGGTTTATTCCCTCATCGCAAATCAGCGCCGCGCGCCGCGTGCAAACCACCGGCGACACACCGGAAAAACGCTGGCAAAAAATGGTTGGGCAGCCGATCTCGGTTCGCATTATCGAGATGGACCGCGAACGCCGCCGCCTGATTCTTTCTGAGCGACTTGCCAACCCCGAAACACGCGCCTCGATGAAAGAGCGCGTCATCAGCGAACTCGAAGAAGGCAATGTTTACAGCGGGCGCGTTACCAGCCTCGCCGACTTTGGCGCCTTCGTCAACCTCAATGGCGCGGATGGTCTTGTGCATCTCTCCGAGATTTCGTGGGAACATATTACGCATCCGAAGGAAGTCCTCGAAATTGGGCAGGAAGTCCAGGTCAAGGTCATCAACATTGACCGCGAAAAGAAGCGCATCGGCTTATCCATGCGCGCGTTGATGGACGACCCGTGGAAATCACGCCTCGAAAAATTCAGCGTTGGGCAACTGGTGGAAGGCACCATTACCCGCCTGACCAAATTCGGCGCGTTTGCCCGCCTTGAAGGAGACATCGAAGGACTGATCCACATCTCCGAATTGAGCGAGAACCGCGTGGAACATCCCAAAGAAGTTTTGAAGGAAGGCGAAGTCAAAACCCTGCGCGTTATCCGCATTGATACAGACCAGCGCCGCATCGGTCTCAGCCTTCGCAAAGTGGACTCCGCTGCCTTTGCCGACAAAGACTTCAAGATGCTCACGAAAGAATATAAAGAGCAGCAACCCGAAGAAGCACCTCAAGCCCCGCAAGAAACAGAAACACCCGAAACACCAGACACACCAGTCGAAGCAACACAGGAATAAAATAGAGCGCGCCCGCAAATGCGAGGCGCGCTTTTCAATACTATGACACTCATTGTTGACGCCCACGCAGACATTGCCTATAACATGCTCCGATACGGACGCGATTACACGCGCTCCACCGCCGAAACGCGGCAAATCGAAAAAGGTTCCGCCACTGTTCTTGATAATGAAAACGCCTTACTTGGCTGGGCAGATTATCAACGCGGCGAAGTTGCCATTGTCTTTTCCACGCTGTACGCCCTGCCCGCGCGTTGGAATAAAAGTGAAGACAAAAAACAAGTTTACAAAAACTACGATGAAGCGCACAAGCTTTACCGCGAACAATTGATGACCTATCACCGGCTGACCGATTCCGCGCCGGACAAATTTCGCCTCATCGCGTCACGCTCTGACCTCGAAGCGATTCTCGCGCACCGGTCTTCATCCAGCCCGGAGGGACACCCCGTTGGCATGGTGGTCTTGATGGAAGGCGCGGACGGAATCCGCGACATGGGTGAATTGGAAGAATGGCATCAACTCGGTCTGCGGCTGATTGGTCCCGCATGGGTGGGGACGCGCTACTCCGGCGGTTGGAAGGAACCCGGTCCCTTAACACCTGATGGGCGCAAGCTGCTCTCCGCGATGACCGATTACAACTTCACCCTCGACCTCAGCCACATGGACGAAAAAGCGTCGCTCGAAGCGTTGGATATTTATCGCGGTCCCATTGTCGCCACGCATGGAAATTGCAGCGCGCTGCTTCCCAACTCAAATTCAAACCGTCATTTTTCAGACCGCGTCATCGAAGGCATGATCGAGCGTGATGGCGTGATTGGGGTTGTGCCGTATAATCCTTACCTCAAAGCGGGCTGGTCGGTTGGAAAAAATAAGCGCGAAGAAGTCCCGCTCGACGTGGTCGCCAACCACATTGACCACATCTGCCAGGTTGCCGGAAATTCGCTGCACGCCGGTATCGGCTCGGACTTCGACGGCGGCTTTGGCTTGGAATCTGTCCCGCCAGAGATCGAGACCGTTGCCGACCTGCAAAAATTATCTCCGTTATTGCAAGCGCGCGGATATTCCGAAGCGGACGTTGCCAACATTTTGGGCGGCAATTGGATTACGCGCTTAAAAAAGAACCTGCCTTAAATTGGAGTTCAAATGGACCTCAACCAGCCCGACCTCTTATCAGAAAACTCCCCCCGCGACGATGCGGTCACTCCGCGTTTGCGATTCAGTTTTGCAATTTCTATTTTGGGGCTGCTCATTTTTTCCGTTGGGACAAAGCCTGACCTGTTCGGCTGGGATAGAAGCCCCGTTGTCGGTTTTGTGCAAATTGCGGTTTTCCTTGCGGGGCTTGTCTTTATTTGTCTGGGCGGATATATCGGTATTCAGGCTTTATGGTGGGGACGCGAGCGCACCATCCTTTCGGACATTGGCTCGCGCGTGGTTGCAACCGGGTACGTCATTTCGGTCTTTGCAGGCATGGCGGATGTCTTTGGCATGGGGTCGCAGCCATATCCGCAAACGCCTTATTTTGGACCGCTGCAATCCGGCGGCGTGCTGATTGGTCAGGTTGTCATTGCCATTGGCTTTCTTATGTTCATCCCCTATCCACTTCAAAAAAATCGGTAGATATTGGGAAGTTTACAAAAAGAGGAGACCGGAAGTAAAACTTCCGGTCTCCTCTTTTTTATCCCAAGTCTTTCATCACAGCAATCAACTTTTCTTTGTTCATCAATACGCGGTAAAACCAATCCGTAATCCTGATTGGCGACAAGCGCGTCATCAAATCGCCCACGCGGACTTGAATGCCGCCGAGCAAAACCTGCTTGCGGTTATGAAGCGCCGCGTCCACAATTGCGCGGGCGGGGACTTGCGGGTCGTCGAGCGTGGTAAACGGATTCAATAGTTTAGCGTCGCGCATCTTTTCCAAATCCATTTTTTCGAGCATTTGCGTCTTCGTCCAGCCGGGCAGGATAATCGAAACGCGAACGCCGCTGCCCGCCACTTCGCGCCGCAGTGCGTGACTAAACGCGGTCAGCCCGCTGCGGGTGGATGCGTACGCGGTTTGTCCGGGCGATAACACAATGCCTGCCACGCTGGTTACGTTGATGATGTGTCCCTGCTTGCGCGCCAGCATCAAGGGCAGAATCAACTGCGTCAACCGCATGGGCGCGTACAGGTTAATCTCGACCATTTTTTTGAGGTCATTCGCGTCATGTTCGCAAAAATCACCGCCCATAGAAACGCCGGCGTTGTTCACCAAAACATCCACAACGCCAAAGGTTTGGATGACAGTTTGAACCAGATTTTGCAAATCCTCTTCATTGGAAATATCCGCGGGGACGGACAAAATCTCCCTGCCGTATTGGACAAGTTCCTTTTTTACATCTGACAGGATGTCTGCCCGCCGCGCAACCAACACCACGCGCGCGCCCTGTTTTGCAAATTCATGCGCGGCTGCTTTTCCAATTCCAGAAGACGCTCCCGTGATGATGACAACTTTATTGTTAAGTGAGTCCATAATATGATTCCTCTATCGCGTAATTTTACGCGCTTTGATTCAAAAACCTTCTTGTCTCTTCGATTTTTTCCTTTGCCACTTTGCCCGCCGCTTCCCAGTGATCGAGCATTTGCGTAATGGTCAACACCGCGCGCATGGAATAGCCCGCCTGTTCGAGCGACTCGCGCGCGCCGGATTGGCGGTCAACCAATACGACGACATCTTTAACAACCAGACCCGCGCCAGTTAATTTTTCGATGGCTTCGAACTTGCTGCCGCCGGTGGTGGCAAGGTCATCAATCACAACGACAGTTTCGCCCGCGTGATATTCTCCCTCGATTTCCGCCTTTGTGCCATACGCCTTCACTTCCTTGCGCGGATAAATCATTGGATAATCGCCCTGCAAAGAAATCGAAGTCGCAATCGGAATCGCCGCGTAGGGAAGCCCCGCAATACGCGCAAAATTAAGTTCGCGCAACAAAGGCAAATACGCCGCGCCGACCTGTTCCAGCAATTTTGGAAATGAAATGATGTAACGCAGGTCAATATAGATGGGAGATTTAAGTCCCGATTTTAACGTGAATTCGCCGAATTTAACACAACCTGATTCGAGTAAAGCGTCGGCTAGTTCGTAATTCGTAATTGGTAATTGGCTCGACATGTAGGTTTCCTTTTCGAAATTAGAGGGTAGGGCAATCGCATTTGGTTTTTTATCCGCTAATCTCCACGAATTTACACTAATCTTTCTGAAAAAAAATCGTGAGGATTAGCGCAGATCAGCGGATTCTCAAACACAAGGCTGCGTTTTGAACGCTGAGAGACTGTTTAATAACTCGGTTTAACCTTCTTGATTTATGCGCTACAAGCCTTTTGTACACGGATTTGACGGATTACGCGGACTTACGCGGATTTTTTTAAGATTTTTCCGTGAGAATCCGTGAAATCCGCGTCATCCGTGTACAGAAAGGTACTTATTAAACAGTCTCTGAAGATTTCTAATGCGATTACCCTGAATTAGAGGGTATTCGATAAACACACCGATTATAATTCGTTCATGCCTATTCGTCTTTTATCTTCCGAAGTTGCCTCACAAATCGCCGCCGGCGAAGTCGTCGAGCGCCCCGCGTCCGTCGTCAAAGAACTGACCGAAAACTCGCTGGATGCCGGCGCGAAAAGCATCTCCATCTCGATAGCAGACGCGGGGCGGACTCTGATCGAAGTCGCGGACGATGGCTGCGGAATCCCCGCCGCGGAGTTGGAACTCGCCGCCGCGCGTCACGCCACATCCAAATTGAGTCAAGCCGCCGATTTGTTCCGCATCTCAACGTTGGGATTTCGCGGCGAAGCCCTCGCTTCGATTGGCTCGGTCTCGCGCATGACCATCACCGCGCGGATTGAATCCGCAAAGGAAGGCGCGCGCATCCAGATAGACGGCGGCATCACGGAAAAAATCGAAAAGGTTGGCGCGCCAGTGGGGACAGTGGTGCGCGTGGAAAATTTATTTTACAACGTTCCCGCGCGTTTGAAATTCCTCAAAGCGGATATGACCGAACGCCGCGCGATTGATTCTCTCGTCACGCGCTATGCGCTGGCATATCCCAATGTGCGATTCAAAGTCACAGACGGGAAGCAAGTCACATTGCAAACCGCAGGCGATGGAGACCGCCGCGCAATTCTCGCCGCGCTGTATGGCGTGGATGTTGCCAAGCAAATGCTCGAAGTCATCGCGGAAGAGGATGGCGTTTCTCTCACGGGTTTCATCAGCCCAACTTCGCTGACACGTTCCAACAGAAAAGAAATCACCTTCTTTGTCAACGGGCGCTGGGTGCAGGAATTTTCTTTAACCGCCGCGCTGTTACAGGCTTATCACACGCTCTTGATGGTGGGGAGGTACCCGCTGACCGCGCTGTTTTTAGAAGTCGCCCCCGAAGATGTGGATGTAAACGTGCATCCCACCAAAGCGGAAGTACGCTTCAAAAGTCAGGAGAAGATATTTAGTTTCGTGCAGCGTTCCGCGCGCAAGGCATTGCTGGCTTATACGCCTGTCGCTTCGGTCTCTCCGCAGTTATGGGGAAAGCGGGAAGTTCCAACCGAGAAAAGGGAAATAGGAATTGATTGGAGCGTAGCGCATGATAACGAGGTACAAGTTACAGGTTACGGGTTACAGGTTGAAGGTGAGGAAACGCCCGTATCTCGTAACTCGTATCCTGTATCTAGCGAGCAGTTACCGGTAAACGGCGTTCCCCTCCTCCGCCTCATCGGTCAAATCGGCTCGACGTACCTTGTCGCGGAAGGTCCCGATGGCTTATATCTCATAGACCAGCACGCGGCACATGAGCGCGTTTTATTCGAAAAGTTGATGGCACAGCACGAGAAGAAAAATATCCCCGCGCAAAGTTTGCTCACGCCCGAAGTGGTGACCCTGCCGCCGCAGTCCGCAAAGGCGTTGACCGCGCAACTTCCTTTCTTGAATCATTTTGGTTTTGAAGTGGAAGAATTTGGGACGAACACCTTCCAAGTGCGCGCAATGCCGGTTTTGTTCGCGGGCGGGGATTCCGCTTCCGCGCTGCGCGCGCTGGTGGAAGATTTTGAGGAAGATGAAACTCCGCTGCAAAGCGAACTCGAAGCAAAACTCGCTGCGCGGGTATGCAAGCGTCTCGCCGTCAAGGGCGGACAATCGCTCACGTCGGAAGAACAGCGCGCGCTGCTCAACGACCTCGAAGCGTGCCTGTCTCCGCGCACCTGTCCGCATGGCAGACCGACGATGATTCACCTTTCGGTGGATACGCTGGAAAAGCAGTTCGGGCGCAGGGGCGCAAGATAATTTTTAGCAAAAAAGAAATGGAGTCCAGAAGTAAAACTTCTGGACTCCACTTTTTATTCTTCCACGTAGGGGACATAATCCGCGCGGGCGATGCCCTGCTTGATGGCGGTTTCGGCAACCGCGCGAGCGACAGCGAGATGCACCTTTTTATCCAACGGGCTGGGGACAAGTTCACCGGGCGGGGTCATATCCGCTATGACTTG
>DZBA01000001.1:33044-48952 GCA_022729775.1 Anaerolinea thermophila
GGGCTTAAATCCGCGCCGTAGACGGGGTTGCCGGTCAACCGCATCAGCATCTTGCCAATAGCATGTCCCGCCGCGCCGAGTCCAATTTGACCGATGATGGCTTTGTTCAAATCCATTCCGGTTTCGCGGCTTGCAACCAACAACGCCGCAGTGGAAACAACCGCCGTGCCGTGTTGGTCGTCGTGCATGACGGGGATATCGAGCATGGCTTGAAGCCTTTCTTCGATTTCAAAGCAGCGCGGCGCGGAAATATCCTCCAATTGAATGGCGGCAAAAGTCGGCGCAATGGCGGCAACTGCCGCGATAATTTCATCGGTGTCTTTGGTATTCAACAAAATGGGAATCCCCGAAAGCCCAACAAGGGATTCCATCAACATGGCTTTGCCTTCCATCACGGGCATCCCTGCCAGCGGACCAATATCGCCAAGCCCAAGCACGGCGGTCCCGTCGGTGACGATGGCAACCATGTGGCTGATGCTGGTGTACAAACGCGCCTGTGACGGGTCTTTGGCGATCTTAAGACAAACCTCCGCGACGCCGGGCGTGTACACGCGGCGCAGGGTGGTCAGCGAATCAATGGGATAACGTGAACGGATTGCGATTTTGCCTTTTTGATGCAGTTCCAAAACTTCATCGCGGATTTCGATGACAATCGTGCCTTCGTTGCCGCGCATGGCTTCGATGACCGCCTCGAGACTCGTTTCATCTTCCGCTGTCACAGTAATATCGCGGACAACATGCCGCGAGGTCTCGGTCACCAGCACAATGCTGCCGGTGTTTCCGCCCGCCTCCGCAATGGCGGTCAACAACTTTCCAAGAATGCCTTTTTTCTGTGAATTCCGCACGCGCACAATTCGCATGATTTTTCGTTCCCAAGCCATAGTATGCCTCCTATAGTGAGTGACTTAAATACAAAGGACACGCATTACACAAAGCCTTTGAAAAAATTTCTTTGTGGTCATGGTGTCCTGATTTACAAATACATCAACCTTATTTTAATAAAGATGGAAATTCGCTAAATGACTTGATGACCGCGCAATCTACGTCCTGAAACAGGCTGGTCGGGTCATACAGAACCGGGGTAATGCCCACGCGCTGCGCGCCAACTACATCCCCAAAATAATTATCGCCAATATAAATGGTCTCTGCCGGGGCTGAGCCAGCCAGCTCCAACATGCGCTCGAAAAAAGCGCGGTCTGGCTTGAATGAGTTGATTTCACCGCCTGCAAATGCAAAACTGAAATACTCATGCAGTTTTAATTCCTTGAGGTTGTCCCAATACGGCTGCCCGCGGTTCGACGCGATGCCCAAAATGTACCCAGCTGTTTTGAGCGCATCCAAAAGCAAAAACGCGTCATCAGGGACAAAAGCATCAGCGCGGTGGATTTCATCCATATACGCGGCAACTTTTGGCGCAATCTGCAGCGCGGTTGCGGAAGGAATTCCCAAAGAGACCAAACGACGCTTTACAAAGTTCAGCCAAAAAGCCCGCTCATCACCAACGCTGTTTTTTTCATCTTTTTGTATTTCAAGCGAATGGGCAAAATAAAAATGCGTCCAATGTTCAGAGCGGATTTTGTCCTCATCCGAAATTTTGAAACCCAAACTGCGGACATAATTGGCAAAAACATCGGCTCCGCTGGGGCTGTGATGAGACAGCGTACCGTCGAGGTCGAAAAGCACAGCTTTGATTTTTTTCATTTTTTCCTAGCCTCCAATTTCGCTCATGACGCGGTTCAACGGAATAATACCGTCGGCGAGTCCATGTCCCCAGGGTTTGCCCCATACGCCATCCAAAATCAAGCGGCGCAGGTCATCCATTGTCGCGCCGGCTCGCAAAGGAGTCAGCAGGTCAACTTCTTTTTCGCGCAAAAGACACAGGCGCAACTTTCCATCGGCGGTCAGGCGCGCGCGCGTGCAAGCGGAGCAGAACGGCTGGGTGACTGATGAAATAAAGCCGAGGTCGCCCTTCGCGCCGCGAATGTGAAAGACTTGCGCTTCGCCGTCCATCTTGCCGTCATTTGCGACTTCCAGTTTTCCAAACTCAGATTCGATGTTATCTTGAATTTGTTTCATGGTAATGACATGATTGACTTGGATGTCGGTTGCGCCTGCAAACGGCATCATCTCGATAAAGCGCATCTGCCAGGGATGTTCAATGGTCAGCGCGGCAAGGTCAAGCACGTCTTCTTCGTTATAGCCTTTTACAATAACGGCGTTCAACTTCACGGGGACAAGCCCGGCTTTTTCGGCGGCGAGAATGCCCTCCCACACGTCGGGTAGTTTTCCCCAACGGGTCAGGCGTTTGAACTTTTCTGTGTTCAGGGTGTCAATGCTGATGTTTACGCGCTGCAAGCCGGCGTCGGCAAGCGGCTGCGCGAGTTTTTTCAGCAGCACGCCGTTTGTCGTCATGGAAACGGAGCGGATTCCTTCGGTGGAGGAAATTCCGCGCACGATGTCCACGATGTTGGCGCGCACAGTCGGCTCGCCGCCGGTCAAGCGGATTTTGTCGAATCCGAGGCTGGCAAACATCCTGGTAAATAGGAGTATCTCGTCGTCTTGCATCAGGTCTGCGTTGGGGCGGAAGGTCATATCTTCCGGCATACAATAAAGGCAACGCAAATTACAGTGGTCGGTAAGGCTGATGCGCAGGTAATGAATATTTCTTCCAAAACGGTCTATAGCCATAGGGTGTGAATTATACCCGTTGCGGACAACGCATAACAATATTATATGAATTTCATATTTGTAATTGACGAGAGGTTTCAGGCGTGCTATTATCACATCAGCATTTATTTCACAAGGAGTTATTATGAGTTTTGAATTTATTCTGCGAATTATTGGAATGGTTGTGCTGGGGGTTGCGGGCGGTTACTGGGGCTTTGACATTTCAAGGTACACCGAAGACGCTTATCGCACAGTTATGACCTTTGCGCTGGTTGGAATGTTGATAGGATTGATACTCACCCCTTATTTCACCACGCGCCCGGTACGCGCTTTACAGTCCAAACTGACCCGGCTGACTGCTGAAAATTTATTCGCCGCCATGGTGGGGCTGGTAATGGGATTAACCACCGCCGCGCTGCTTGCTTTTCCACTTTCGCTGCTGCCGCATCCGCTCGGACAAATCCTGCCATTTATCGGCGTGCTGCTTTTTTCATATTTCGGCATATCCATCTTCATGATGCGTCAGGGCGACATTATGGGGCTGATTGCATCCCTAGTGGGGCGCGGTGAAAACGGGGGCGGTTCCACATCATGGAATAACCTGAATCGAAACATCCTGCTCGACACCAGTGTCATCATTGACGGTCGCGTTTCAGACATTGCCAAGACCGGCTTTCTGCCCGGCACGCTGCTCATCCCGCGCTTTGTATTGAACGAGCTTCAATATATTGCCGACTCTCCCGATGGTCTGCGCCGCCAGCGCGGAAGACGCGGCATGGAAGTCCTCGCCGAATTGCAAAAGATTCCCAACGTGCTTGTGCGCATCTCGGATATCAACGTGGATGGCGTGCGCGAAGTGGACGACAAGCTGATTGTGCTGGGAAAACAGCTCAAAAGTCCCGTGTTGACCAATGACTATAATCTCAACCGCATTGCGGAACTGCAAGGCGTGACCGTGCTAAACATCAACGAACTGGCAAACGCGGTTAAATCTGTTGTGCTGCCCGGTGAAACATTGCGCATCAACATCATGCAGGAAGGCAAAGAACACAGCCAGGGCGTGGGTTACATGGATGACGGCACCATGGTCGTTGTTGAAAACGGCAAGGAATATATCGGCGAGTATATGGAAGTCAACATTACAAAGGTGCTGCAAACCGCCGCCGGGCGCATGATCTTCGGCAGGGTGGACGAAGATAACGGCAAAAAAAGAAGATAACGGATAAGCAACAGGACGCATGAATGCGTCCTGTTTTTATTTTGCGAGTTTGGTTAATGTCTCGCGGATAATTTTTGAATTATGGCGAACGTCGGTGGGAAATTCCTTCATAAAAAGAAAACGCTTGATTTTGCGCGCCTGTGGATGATTTGTTGATAACTCGCGCAACTCGCGGATGATTCGACTTCTATCTGCCCGGCGCGCGCGCTTTTCCAACTCCACCCAAAGAACAGGCTCAAAATCCACGCCGACCAGCGCGGTTCGATACACCAACGGATGCGCGTTGAAAATTCCCTCGATTTGTTCGGTAAACAAAACATCGTCTTTTGTAATCACGCGATGCGACTTCCTGCCGCAATACCACAACCTGCCCTGCGCGTCGAAATATCCCACATCGCCCATGCGATGAATCACGCCGCTTTCTCCGTAAATCTTCGCCTGCTGATTCGCATCCGCGCGCGCAATGTAAGCCTCTGTAACGGACCTGCCTTTAACGATGATTTCTCCCACAACATTAACGGGCTGAAGCGCCGCCTCATCGAATGATTGAAGCGCGGAATCTGTAACCGCGATTATGTTCACGTCCATGCCTTGTACGGGCTTGCCCAAACACACGCCCGCGCCACAGGCTGTTTTTTGTTGCGCGTCCGCGAACAACTCACGACTTTCGACCCGCGCAATGGGCAGCGCCTCTGTCGCGCCATAAATGCCAAATAAGTCGGTCTCATCTAAAAGTAACCCCCTGAATCGGCGCTGCAAGCGAATGGGGGCGGGCGCGCCAGCGGTGATTACACGCTTAAGGCTGGGCAATTTGACGTCGCGTTGAACGCCATAATCCGCAAGACGCTGCAAAACAACCGGGGACGCAAACATATTGGTCACATTGAATTTGCGAATCGCGGTCAAGACCTTTCCCGGGTTCACATTGCCGGGGACGGGGAAGCGCATATCTGGGATGACGGAAGTTACGCCAAGCAGAATATCTATCAGCGCATAAAGGGGAAAAGCGGGCAGGTCTACTTCATCCTGCGCGATGTGAAAGGTCTCCGCGAGCATTTCCAGCTGCGCGGAAAGATTCAATTGCGTATAGAGCGCGCCTTTGGGGATGCCGGTGCTGCCGCTGGTGTAGATGATGGCGGCAGGGGCTTCTAATGTTGGTGGCTGCGGCTGTGGAATTGAAGCCGCGATATGTGACAAACGCAGTAATGAATCTATACTTGTGTTTAACTGAATGGAATCTTTCCCCCAACCCAATAAACGGCGCAAAAGATGCGTGAACGAATTGCCGATAAAAATATCGGGCTTGGCTTCATCGAGGCATTTGCCAAGCTGCTTAAGTCCGATTGCGGGGTCAATCACAATGGGAACAATACCCAGCTCAAGCATGGCGAAGGCTAGGGAGAAAAAATCCGCGCTGGTAGGAGTCATCAGCGCGGCGCGCATCCCCGCGCGGGCGCCACAGACTTGAAGTCCCAACGCGAATCTATTCTTTTTATCCACAATTTGTTGATAAGTGATTTTTTGCCAGCGCATCCCGCGAATTGCATAAATCAGGGCAGGTTTATCAGGCTGCGAAAGTTTGAACTCATCAAGGCGCGAAATCAGGCTCATGCCGTGATTTTACTTGGTTTATGCGAAATAGGTCAGGCAAAGTAAACGGCATTTTCCATATATGGGGGGTATTGTTTAGACAATGCGGATAGTAAAATCCCAAAACTGTGGATAACTAGGGTAAAACTGTGGAGAAAACCCTCATACTGTGGACAATAATCACTTTTGGGATAATGAGCCGATTAATGCCACCCCCCATATATGGGGGGCAGTATTGAACAAATCCGATATATAGTAAAGCAACGATAAGTACCCTGTGAAGGCAATAAAAACTATTCCACAGTTGTCCACATACTGAAAAAAATAAAAAAATAAAAGCAACCAAACAGATAGGCAACCTCACTCTATCTATCCCCATATATGGCGCTTATTTATTTTTATCCACTTTTCCACAGTCCCTACTACTATTACGATTCCATATAAATATATAAAATATACTTGAATATATTAAAGCTATCTTGTACAATGCAACCAGTAAGTTCATCCCCTCATTACCCAACCTTGGGAGGTTGCCATGGATATGATCAAAGTTTCAGCCAACTCCCGTACCTCTGCAGTCGCCGGGGCTATTGCGGGCATCATCCGCGAGCATAAACATGCGGAAGTGCAAGCCATTGGCGCGGGAGCCGTCAATCAAGCGTTGAAAGCCCTTGCGCTTGCCACTGGATATCTTAAACTCGATGGCATTAATGTCGTGTGCGTGCCTGAGTTTGTAGATGTCGAGATCGAAGGGAAGGTACGCACCGCAATCAAGCTAGTGGTAGAACCGCGGTAGCCCATTTCCTGGATGGATACCGCATCATAGCGCGGCGGCATCTCACCGCCGCGCTATGATGTAATGCGCTGTTTTTCACTTGACAGTTCATTTTTTTTGCGTACAATTATTGAAAATGATTTTCAATAACAAAGGGAGACGCCATGTCCACAACAGCCTGGCTCGAACAACTGCACGATAACGGCTACCGCATCACTTCTGCGCGGCGGGTGGTAGTGGATACAGTACATGCTTCTACGCGCGCATTGACGCCCATCGAAGTATACGATAAAGCGCGTAAAAAATATCACGCGCTGGGGCTTGTCACCGTATATCGCACGCTGGAGAAATTGGAGGAACTGCACCTCATCCAGCGCGTGCATCAGGCAGCGGGCTGCCAGGCGTTTGTCTCCGCTTGTCATGGACACCAACATTTGCTGCTTTGCCAAAACTGCGGACAGATTGTCTTCTTTGAAGGCGATGATGTTGAGCCTCTTATTAAATCTGTGGCAAAGAAGACTGGCTATGAAATCAAGGAACACTGGCTGCAATTGTTTGGGCTGTGCGCGGATTGCCGCAGCAATTAAATGATAGATAGGGTACATCCCTGCTGAGATACTGAGTTAATCCATCCCTCACGAAACTGTGAGGGATAAAAAATAGGAGCAGTAAATGAAAAAGATTTTCAATACCATTATCGTTTTTACCGTCTTTATTTTGAGCGCGTGCGCCACGCCCGCGCAAGAAAACAAAAGCGGGATGAATGTTTTAGCATCCACTACGTTTTTGGCTGATATTGCCCAAAACGTGGCGGGAGACCGCGTACAGGTCGAGTCGCTGCTGCCTTTTGGCGCCGATCCGCATGTTTACCAGCCTGCCCCGCAAGACGTGGCGAAGATCGAAAACGCGCAGTTGTTCATCATCAACGGCGCGGAGTTTGAACACTTTCTCGAGCCGTTGATGGAAAGCGCAGGCAGTCAAAAAAATATCGTCGAGGCATCCGCATCCATCACGCCGCGCGAGTCCACGTCGAATGAACATGGAGTTGACCCGCACATGTGGCTGGACCCAAACCTTGTTATTACCTATGTGGAAAATATCCGCGCCGCGCTCACCCAATTGGACCCTGAAGGCGCGGCAGTTTATCAATCCAATGCGGATGTGTACGTCGTTAAACTAAAAGAATTGGATGTGTGGATTAAGGCGCAGGCGCAGCAGGTGCCGGCGGACAGGCGTTTGTTGGTGATGAATCATAAATCGCTTGGGTATTTTGCAGAACGATATGGGTTCGAGATGACAGGCGCGGTCATTCCCAGTTTTAGCAGCAATGCGTCTCCTTCCGCGCAGCAAATGGCGGAGTTGATTGACGTTATCCATGAAGTTGGCGCGCCCGCGATTTTTCTCGACGTGGCGGATAACGACACGCTTGCCAATCAAATTGCGCAAGAAACTGGCGTGAAGGTTGTTTACGATTTGCACTTGGGATCGCTGACCGATGGCGCGCCCGCCGCTACCTATCTCGACATGATGAGACATAATGTAACGCGCATTGTAGAAGCGCTTCAGTAAAAGTCCTTCGCGGTATAATTTCTGCGCAAGAAAAAATCAGCCTGAGTTTGCCAAACGCCTGTCAAATGTCTTGGCGGGCGTTTTTATTCGAGGTCTTGTGTATCCACATATTATTCACCAAGTTGATAAACCCATTCTGGATGTGCGCGAGGTGTCTGTGCGTTATAACGGACGCGCCGCGCTGGATAATGTTACTTTTAATTTGCGCGTCGGCGAACGGGTCGCGGTGGTGGGTCCCAATGGCGCCGGCAAAAGCACGTTATTCAAAGTTGTTTCCGGCGTGCTGCAACCCAACACCGGCGAAGTTACCATTTCCGGTTCGCAGCCTTTGGTGCATAGCTGCATCGCTTATGTGCCGCAGCGCTCCCAAGTGGATTGGAGTTTTCCCGTCAGCGTGGCGGATGTGGTGATGATGGGACGTTCCGCAAAATTGGGACCCTTCAACTTTCCGAAGAAACGCGATTGGGATTTCGTGAATCACGCGCTGAAAACAGTGGATTTGGAGAACTTGTCCGCGCGGCAGATCAGCCAACTCTCCGGCGGACAGCAGCAGCGGATGTTCATCGCGCGCGCGCTGGCGCAGGAAGCGGAGTTGATGCTGATGGATGAGCCGCTCACCGGACTCGATACGCCCGCGCAGGAAGGTCTGCTTGATTTGTTGGATACCTTGCGCGAACAAAAAGTCACTGTGATGGTCGCTACGCATGACCTTGACCAAGCCGCGAAACATTTCGACAGGATTATGTTGTTGAATAAAAAAATCATTTCATTTGGCGCGCCGGGGGAAGTGTTGAACGCGGAGAATTTATTAGTTGCCTATGGCGGAAGATATAAAGCAGTGGATGATTCTTGCTGCGAAGAAGGGCACGACCATGTTCATTAGTTGGCTTACAGAACCTCTTCAATATGAATTTATGCAGCGCGGAATGATTGCCGCTGTTTTAGTGGGAATTGTCTGCGCTGTTGTCGGCACTTATGTTGTCTTGCGCGGCATGGCATTTTTCGGGGATGCGCTCGCGCATACCATTCTGCCCGGCATCGCTGTCGGATATTTAATCAGCGGCGGCGCGCGCGATACGTTATTCTGGTGGGCATTGGGGACAGCGGTCATTGCTGCATGGGGCATCGGCGCAATTAGCAAGCAGGCAGAAATCAAGGAAGATACGGCAATTGGCATCATCTTCGCGGGGATGTTCGCGCTCGGCATCGCGCTGATTTCCACCGTTCAAAGCTATGCAGTGGATTTGAGTCATTTTTTGTTTGGCGATGTGCTGGGGGTGTCCGAGCAAAACCTGTGGTTTATTGTCATCTTTGGCGCGATGATCCTTTTTACCATTGGCGCGTTGTATAAGGAATTCCTCACGCTTTCATTTGACCCTGTTCTCGCAATGACCTTGCGCCTGCCCGTAAACTTGCTCAATAATATTTTGCTGGGTTTGATTGCGGTGACGGTTGCAATTTCGCTGCAAACGGTTGGCGTGGCGTTGATGGTTGCCATGTTGGTCACGCCCGCGGCGACGGCGTACCTGCTGACCTATCGCCTGCCCGCCATGATGGGGCTTGCCGCGTTGTTTGCCACATTATCAAGCGTGATTGGTTTGTATCTTTCGTATTATTTGAGCATTGCTTCCGGCGCGTCCATTGTGTTGACCGCAACCTTGTTTTTTGTCGCCGCGTTTTTGTGGAAGAAAAGAAAATCAGGATAATCTTTGTTAAAATACAACCATGTGTAAAAAAACTTCGTTACTCCTTTCCATCCTTTTTCTTTTCCTGACATCCTGCTCCATGCCTTCTTCCGCGCCGACGCTCACCCCCGCGCCGACTTTGACCGCGCTGCCGATTCCCACCCTGACGCCTGTGCCGACCCTTACCGCGCTCCCAACCGAGACGCCCATCCCAGTACCGGAGCGCGCAAAATACACCTTGAACGCGGTGATTGATTACGACGCGCGCACGGTGGTTGTAGATGAATCCATCGCTTATCCCAACCTGACGGAACAGCAGCTCAATGCAGTTACGCTGGCTGTTGAGCCGAACCTGTGGACAGATGTATTTGAATTGACCGGTATTTCAATTGATGGCGCGCCGGTGACCACTTACACGTTGAATGGTCAACGGCTCGATATTTCGCTTTCCTCCTTCCTCAAACCGAAATCCATTTTGCGCCTCAATATTCAATATAAACTCACCCTGCCCCTCGCGGACCAGCAAGACCCAAATATTGCGCGACCAAGCATTTTTGGATACACCAAACGCCAGATCAATTTGGTCAATTGGTATCCGTTTGTTGTTCCTTACAACAATGGCGAGTGGACGTTACATGAACCCTGGTTCTATGGCGAACATCTTGTCTATGAAGCGGCGGATTATGAAGTGTTTGTCCGCTTTGCCGACCCTGCCAGCGCGCCTGTGGTCGCATCCAGCGGATTTCCCGAAGCGGCGGGTGAATCCACGCGGTATACGATTGAATCCGCGCGCGCGTTTGTCCTTTCCATGAGCCGCGAGTTTTCCGTATCCAGTATGCAGGTGGGCGATGTGACCGTATCCAGCTATTTTATGGGACTGACCGGCAAGGATGGCGGGCAGGCGGTATTGCAAACCAGCGCGCAGGCGGTTCAATTGTTCAGCCAGCGTTATGGACCATATCCGCATAAAACGCTTTCGATTGCGATGGCAGACTTCAAAGACAGTATGGAATATTCCGCGTTTTTCTATCACTCCCCGCTGTATTATGAACAATATGACGGCACGAACAGCAACTACCTCACCACGATCGGCGTGCATGAAACCGCGCATCAATGGTGGTTTGAGCAGGTTGGCAGCGATCAGGCGCAGCAGCCCTGGTTGGATGAAAGCCTTTGCACGTATTCAGAACTTGTGTATTACGAACATTATTACCCCAACATCGTCAATGATTGGTGGTGGCCCTACCGCGTTAATTATTACAACCCGCAAGGCTTTGCCGACATCCCCATTTACGATGGGCAGGGATTTCGCCCTTACACCAACTCCGCGTATTTTCAAGGCGCGCGTTTTTTGAACGACCTGCGCGGGCGCATCGGCGACGAAGCCTTCTTTGCCTTTCTTCAAGATTATTTTGCGCAGGGGCGCGGCAGGATACTTTCGACCAATGACTTTTTCAGCATCCTGAGCCAGCACACCACCACAGATTACTCTGACCTTGTGCGCCAATATTTCCGGCACATCTATCAATGAGAATTCCCAATCGCCAAGACCCCATTGCGTATTCCATGTTACGCATTGCGTATGTACTGCTGTTGCTATCCTTCCTCGCTTCCTGCGCTGCGGAGCCTGCATCCGCGCCGGCGTTTCCTACGTTTGTTTTAATTACGCAAGACCCCAACGCATCGCCAACGTCTACGCCATTTCAACCTTCGACGGGCTTGGTAGGAACTTCAGTCTGGACGTGGACGCCGATTCCGCCGCCTGCTGATACGCTCACCGCGACCGAAACCGCGCCCTTCATCCCCCCACCGACCTTAACAAACACCCCAGCCTCTCCCACGCCCGAATCCGCGCCGCCGGCAAATTCCGAGCCTTTCCTCACCAATTATCTTTTATACGCCACGCTTGATTTCGATCATCACGCGCTGTATGTCAACGAGACCATCCGATATTACAACGCGACGGGCGCGAATTTATCCGACATTGTTTTATCTGTTCAACCGAATCGTTATCCGGGCGCATTCCTGCTCGATTCGATTTCGCAGGACAACACCGCGCTGACTCATTACACGCTCGGCGACCAGCGCCTGATGCTGCATCTTCCGCAGCCGCTTGCGGCGGGCGCGGCGACTACTTTGAATATTTTATTTACCATTGATATTCCAGCAAAAGGTTCGGGGTTGTTTGGTTATGATTTTAACCAAATCAATCTTGTGGACTGGTATCCCTTTGTCGTGCCGTATCAAAATGGCTGGGTGTTACATGACCCCACAGCATTTGGCGAACATCTTGTCTACGACGCATCTGATATCGAAGTGAACCTCAAAACAGATTCGGATGTGGTCATCGCTGCCGGCGCGCCCGCTGAGCCAAACGGCGAGTGGATGCGGTATCGCATCTATGGCGCGCGCACGTTTGTATTCTCTGCCAGCGACGAATTTCTCGTGGCTGAATCTGCTGTGGGTTCGACTGTGCTTCGCTCCTATTACTTTGATGGACACAAAGCCGCTGCCGAAAGCATTCTATATTCCGCGGCGCAGGCGATCAGCATCTTCGAGGCGAAGTTCGCGCCGTACCCCTATGAGACGCTTGCCATTGTCGAGGTGGATATTCACGACGGGCAGGAATATGACGGGCTGGTTTTCATCTCATCGAAATTCTATGGCGAGTATGGCGGCGGCGCGAAGAACAATCTCACCACCATTGGCGTGCATGAGATCGCGCATCAATGGTGGTTTGGGTTGGTCGGCAATGACCAGACGTCCCAACCCTGGTTGGATGAATCTCTGGCAACATACAGCGAGAATATTTTTTATGAATATAACTATCCCAAGTATGGCGATTGGTGGTGGGGCTTCCGCGTGGATTATTTTGGTCCCGGCGGATATGTAGACTCCACCGCGTCTGACCATGCTTCCTATCGTTCTTATGTCAACGCCACATATCTCAACGGCGCGCACTTCATCCATGACTTGCGCGTGTTGATGGGCGACAACGACTTCTATCCCTTTTTGAAAGATTATGCCGCGCGTTATTCACGCCAACGCGCTTCCTCGCAGGATTTCTTCAACGTCCTGCGCGAACATACCAGCGAAGATTTGCGTTATTTGATTGCGGAGTATTTTGCGGGCGCGTATTGAGGGAGGGTAAGTATACAAGTACACACGTAGACAAATATATATGTTTACCTGTATACCCAACCGAAGGAACTTTAGCGATGAATAACAAAATGCCCGTCCTCTTTGTGGGACATGGAAGCCCGATGAACGCCATCGAAGATAACGAATTCTCCCGCGCGTGGATCGAAGCGGGGAAAGATTTGCCCAAACCGCGCGCGATTCTGTGCATCTCCGCGCATTGGGTGACGCGCGGCACACTCGTGACCGCAATGGATCACCCGCGCACGATCTATGACATGTACGGATTCCCGCCCGCGTTGTATGAAGTCAAGTACAACGCGCCCGGCTCACCCGACCTTGCCGAACAGGTGCGCCGCATTATCAAGAAAACCGAAGTGCAGCCTGATCATGAATGGGGACTCGATCACGGCACATGGTCTGTGTTGAACAGAATGTTCCCTGACGCAACGGTTCCTGTCATTCAAATGAGCCTGAACGCGAACTTGTCCATTAACGATCATTACGAAGTCGCGCGACAATTAAAGGATTTGCGCGAAGAGAATGTGATGATCATCAGTTCGGGGAACATCGTTCACAACCTGTCGCTCGTTCAATTCCGCGACTTTGCGTATGACTGGGCGGTGGAGTTTGACAATCAAGTCAAGAACTGGATTTTGACCAATGACCACAAACCGCTGATTAATTATCAAGAGCAGGGACAAGCCGCGCAGCTGGCGATCAACAGCGCGGAGCATTACGTTCCGCTGTTGTATTCCCTCGCGCTGAAAGATGAAAATGATCCGATCTCGTTCTTCGCCGAAAAAGTCTGGGGCGGGTCGGTGAGTATGCGGTCGTTGAGAATCGGATAAATAAAAGCAGGGATTAGGGATTAGGTGACTAGGAAATCCCTACTCCCTAATCACCTAATCACCTAATCTCATGAATCGCCCCCACACTTTCATCAACGTCGCCATGACGGCGGACGGAAAAATAGACACCTTTGAACGCAAAGGTTCCGCGATCTCATCCAAACGCGACAAAGACCGCGTGGACGAATTGCGCTCTTTATCAGACGCGATTCTGGTGGGCGGAAATACTTTGCGCGGTGAGAATCCAAAACTGGTGGTCAAGAGCGAAGCGCGCCGCGCAGAGAGAATCCAGCGCGGGTTGAATCCGAATCCGATCAAGGTTGGCATCATCACGATTGCAGACATCCCACTTAAGGGTGATTTTATGGAAGCGGGCGAGTCGCGCAAGGTAATATTCACCACCAGCCGCACATCTAACCAAACGATTGACGCCCTGCGCTCCCATGATGTGCAGGTGTTTGTGCATGATCTGCCGCGCGTGGATTTGCCGCTCGCCATGCAAACCTTAAAGAAAATCGGCGTGGATCATTTGATGGTCGAAGGCGGCGCGACGCTGAACTTTGAACTGTTGCGGCTCGGACTTGTAGATGAGATAATGATCTACATCGCGCCGATGATCTTCGGCGGCGCGAACGCTCCCACCCTCGCGGATGGACTCGGACTGCCGCGCGAACACGCGCTCGAAATGAAATTAACCGATGTCGAAAAATGGGACAACGGCGGGGTTTTGCTGAAATATATGGTTGGGCGAAATTAATTTCGCCCAACGGAGGAAAATATGTCTACATTAACACACGAAAAAATTCAGGAACTCATTGAAGAAGATTGCTGTCATGAGTGCGAAGGTTTGGGCGGGGATAAAGTCTGCGTACATATCGAAGCCATCGCGGAACTGCCCTCACGCTTTGGCGATTTTCACATCGTCGGATTTTCCAACAACCGCGACGGCAAAGAACACGTCGCCATCATCAAAGGCGAGATCATCGGCGCGGAGAATGTCCCCGTGCGCCTGCATTCCGAATGTTTGACGGGCGACGTGGTCGGCTCGCTGCGCTGCGATTGCCGCGATCAACTTGAAGCCGCGCTGAAAAAAATCGGCAGCATGGAAAAAGGCATTGTGCTGTATCTGCGGCAGGAAGGGCGCGGCATTGGGCTGACGAATAAAATCCGCGCGTATAGTTTGCAGGATGCCGGACTCGATACCGTCGAGGCGAATCTTGCGCTGGGCTTCCGCGACGACGAACGCGATTACGCCGTCGCCGCGCACATGCTGCACTCGCTCAAGGTCAAGTCCATTCAATTGATGACCAACAACCCGAAGAAAATTGACCAACTCACCCAGCACGGCGTTAATGTCAGCGGACGCATTCCGCACATTTTGCCGAGCAATGAACACAATATTTTTTATCTGCAAACCAAAGCTGCCAAGTCGGGTCACATGATTGACTTTCACGGCAAGCCGCATCTCGTCGAACAAAGCGATCACACGATTGTTGAAGGGATGAAAGAATTGACCGAGTCGCAGGTCAAGGCGTTATATGATTAACTCAACTGACGCGTGCGTCGCACCTTACCTCAAAAAGAATCTCGTAAACCAGAAAAATCTACCCTCAAGATTTTCCTGCTCGGCAGGGTGCGACGCACAGACAGGCAAGGCGTTATATGATTAAAACCATTATCATCACGGGCGCAACAGGCGCGTTGGGAAATCTTACGGCAAAGGTATTTGCAGAGCAGGGATACAACCTTGCCTTGTTGGGCAGGGATTTATCCAAACTCGATGTGCTTGCCGGCAACTTGAATTTGCCGAAAGAGAGAATCTATACAGGCGTGGCTGATTTTCTGGATGAAGCGAATTTGGAAGAAGTTACAAAAAATATTTCCGCCAAATTCGGAAATATCCACGCGCTGATTCATCTCGTCGGCGGCTGGACGGGCGGCAGGACAATTCCCGAATCATCCGCAGAAGATTTTGCCGCGATGTTAAATCAACACGCATGGACAACGTATCACTTGCTCAAAGCGTTTACTCCATACCTTATCAAAAACGATTCCAGCCGCGTGATGATTGTTTCACATCCTGTGGCGTCGAACCCCTCTGCGAAGTCGGCATTGTACGCTGCTGCAAAATCCGCACAGGAGAGTCTGGTCTTGACGCTGGCGGAAGAATATAAACAAAATGGACTGACCGCGAATGTCATTCAGGTCAAGTCCATTGATGAAACGGGCAAAGGCACAACCTCAAAAGAAATCGTTTCGGCGATGCTCTATTTACTTTCTGAAGATGCGGGCAAGGTGAACGGAGCGAGGATGCCTTTGTATTGATGTATTGGCTGTACGACGTTCTTTCATGTTGATAAATAAAAAAGGCTCTCTGGGAATTGCCGTGATGCTCGGCTGGATTGCCAAATCCA
>DZBA01000323.1 GCA_022729775.1 Anaerolinea thermophila
TATCTTGTAACCCGTAACCCGCAGAATTTATGAATCTTCGTCGCACTCTCCGCCCTTACGGAAAAATCGCCCAAGCCATATTCCGCTGGCAGCGGTTTTCTTTTAATGACGCTCCGCCCGTGTTTGGAAATTCCAAGCCGAAGAGTGGCTCTCATCTGTTGCTGCAAATTTTGAACGGTTTTACACAGATCATGCCGTATAAATATGTGGAAGCCGACCCGATCCGGACGGTGAAGAAAAGCGGCGGACGTAGGTCAGTGAATGATGTTGTCTCTGATTTAAAGGATATTCCGCAAGGCGTGATTGGCTGGGGATATTTGGATGCCACGCCTGAAAATGTCGCTGTGTTGTGCCAGCCAAGCCGCGTCAATTATTTCATCTACCGCGACCCGCGTGATGTGTTAGTCTCACAAGTATTTTTTGCGACAGACATGCACGAAGAACATGGAATGCACGAACACTACAAATCTCTGCCTGATTTCGGCGCGAGGTTGAACGTGTCAATTACAGGCATTGACAAAGACGGCTTGAAAATGGTCAGCGTCAAACAAAGGTATGAGGGCGTTTTTCAATGGCTTGAACAAGAACATGTGATGTGTATCCGCTTCGAGGATTTGATTAATAATCGGGATGCGACTCTCTCCGCGATGCTCGATGAGGTGGAAAAGACCGGCTACAAGATTCCAACTCCGCGCGGGAAGTCTTTATCCGTTTTGGTGGATGCAATCCAGCCGAAGAAGAGCCATACCTTTCGGTCTGGGAAAACAGGCGGATGGAAAGAATACTTCACCGAAGCGCATAAAAAATTATTCAAAGATGTGGCAGGGGATTTGTTGGTGGAATTAGGGTACGAGAAAAATAACGATTGGTGATTTAATATAAGACTCCGAGTTTCAGAAGAACTCGGAGTCTTGTTTTACTTCAAATGCGCTTTCAAATATTTTCCAGTATATGATTCTTTCACTTTCATAATTTTCTCTGGCGCGCCCTCTGCCAGCAGTTGCCCGCCCCTGTCGCCGCCTTCGGGACCGAGGTCAATGAGCCAATCCGCAACTTTGATGATGTCGAGATTGTGTTCGATGATGAGAACTGAATTGCCGGTGTCTACCAATCTTTGCAGCACTTCGATTAATTTGTGAACGTCCGCGGCGTGCAAGCCGACTGATGGTTCATCCAAAACATACAACGTGCGACCTGTTGCGCGGCGCGAGAGTTCCTTCGAAAGTTTGACGCGCTGCGCTTCGCCGCCGGATAAGGTGGTCGCGGGCTGCCCCACGCGGATATATCCCAACCCGACTTCTTGCAGTAATTTTAATTTATTGAGCATGGGCGGGTAATTTTTGAATTCTTCCAGCGCGTGGTCTACAGTCATGTCCAATACATCGGCAATCGAATATTTGTCGCGGAAGATAACTTGCAGCGTCTCGCGATTGAAGCGCTTGCCATGACACACATCGCATGGGACGTACACATCGGGGAGGAATTGCATTTCGATGCGCAGCTCGCCTTGTCCCTGACATGCTTCGCAGCGTCCGCCATGTACATTGAACGAAAATCTTCCGGGCTTATACCCGCGCACTTTGCTTTCAGGGAGTTCAGCAAACAGTTTGCGAATTTCATCGAACAAACCGGTGTACGTTCCGGGGTTGGAGCGCGGCGTGCGCCCAATGGGTGATTGGTCAATGTTGATGATTTTGTCGAGATGCTCGATGCCTTCGATGGTTTCATGCGCGGCAGATTGCGTGTGCGCGCCCATTAATTTAGACGCAAGCGCATTGTATAGAATATCGCTCATCAATGTAGATTTGCCCGAACCAGAAACGCCCGTGATGCAAACCAGCTTGCCAAGCGGAATTTCGACGCTGATATTTTTTAAGTTGTTCGCGGTTGCGCCGACAATCCGAAGCGATTTTCCGCTGCCTTCGCGTCTTGTTTCTGGGATTTCGATTTTTTTACGTCCGGAAAGATATTGTCCCGTTAGTGATTTTGGGTGCGCGAGGATTTGCTCCGGCGTGCCTTCTGCAATGACCTGCCCGCCGTGTTCCCCAGCCGCGGGACCTAAATCCACAATCCAATCTGCCTCGCGGATGGTTTCGTCGTCATGCTCCACAACCAAAACGGTGTTACCCAAATCGCGCAGACCTTTGAGCGTTTCGAGCAGGCGCGCGTTATCGCGCGGGTGTAGACCAATCGAAGGCTCATCCAGCACGTACAGCACGCCGACCAGCCGCGAGCCGACCTGCGTTGCAAGGCGGATGCGCTGCGCTTCGCCGCCCGATAAGGTCGTTGCAGGACGATTGAGGGTGAGATAATCCAGCCCAACATTGACCAGAAATGTCAGGCGTTCATGAATTTCTTTGACGACTCTTTCCGCGATTGTTTTTTGTTTCGTTGTCAGCGGGGAATTTTTGCCCGCGATTTTTTTAACCCATTCGAGCGTTTTCAACACATGCCATGAATTTGCCTCGACGATGTTCACGTCGTCCACAGTGACGGCAAGCGCGGCAGGATTCAACCGCCTGCCCGCGCAAGTTGGGCAGGGACGGTCTGACATGTATTCGCTGATTTTCTCGCGGATGTATTCTGAATTCGTTTCTTTATATCGCCGCTCCAGGTTTTTAATCACGCCTTCGAATGCGCGCGTAAACTTGACTTCAAATCCGCTGGAGTTTGTGTAACTCATTGGCAGTTGCTTATCGCCTGACCCATATAAAATAATGTCGAGCTGTTCGCTCGTTAATTCAGAAATGGGCTTGTCGAGGTCTATTTTGTAATGCTTGGCGGTGGTGGTGAGCATCTTCCAGTAGTAGCCGCCTTCTTCCAATCCGCTCCATTCCATGCTGGCAATCGCGCCATCGTTGAGCGACAAACTGTTGTTGGGGATGATGCGCGCGGGGTCAATCTCTAACTTCGAGCCGAGTCCCTGACAGTCGGGACACGCGCCCTGCGGCGTATTAAATGAAAATGTGCGCGGCTCCACTTCGGGAATGCTGATTCCATGTTCGGGGCAGGCGAGGTGTTCTGAAAATTGAATATCCTCTTTTGTGTCCACCAGATGAATTGTGACATACCCTTCCCCAAACTTCAACGCCGTTTCAAGCGAATCAGTCAGCCGCGTGAGCGCCGCTCGTTTGTCTTCCTTCCCGCCTTCGTGCGTAATGACAAGGCGGTCTACCACCGCTTCGATGGTGTGCTGTTTGTACCTGTCGAGTTCGATTTCATCATCGAGCGAATGAACCATTCCGTCAACGCGGGCGCGGGTGAACCCTGCTTTGCGGATTTCCTCGAAGATGGTTTGGTATGTGCCTTTGCGCGCGCGCACCAACGGCGCGAGAATGAGTAAGCGCGTGCCTTCAGTCAATCCCGCGACCTTGTCCACAATCTCTTGCGCGGATTGCTTGACCACTTCGAGTCCGCAGGTTGGGCAGTGGGGGATTCCCACGCGCGCAAATAAGAGGCGCATGTAGTCGTAGATTTCCGTCACCGTTCCAACTGTCGAGCGCGGATTGTGGCTGGTGGATTTCTGGTCAATGGACACGGCGGGAGAGAGTCCGTCAATGTAATCCACATCGGGCTTGTCCATTTGACCGATGAACTGCCGCGCATACGCGGAAAGCGACTCGACATAGCGGCGCTGACCTTCCGCGAAAATCGTATCGAAGGCAAGCGAAGATTTACCCGAACCCGAAAGTCCCGTGATGACTACGAATTTGTCGCGGGGAATCTCGACGGTGATATTTTTCAAATTGTGGACGCGCGCGCCCACGACGCGAATTTTGTTAGCCGACATAGTTCTCCTGTTGGGGAATTGAATTATAGCACAAATGTTTTATTTCATTGCGTCATTGCGAGGAGTGTTCTTTCTTTTTGCGATATCATCCCGAATGCTCTTATCGGGACGAAGCAATCTCCAAGTAATAGGAAATTGCTGTCCCTCCGCACCCAGGGTCGGTGACGTGGGGACAGGCGTTGAGGC
>DZBA01000324.1 GCA_022729775.1 Anaerolinea thermophila
GGGAGGTTGCGGAGGATAAATCAGCAACGACAACCGCCGCAATCATTGTTGTTGTTATGGCTGCGTTGGGCGGCTTCTCTGCAAATTTATTTGACGGGGAAGGCAATATATTTTTTGTTGCCGCTTTGACTAGCGCGGTCTTGTCCATATTCATTCAACTGCTTAACTGGGGTGTCTCAAGTTGGGTGCTGGCAAAAGTCGCCGGTATGTTTGGCGGCAAGACAGACACCAATGAAATGCTGCGCATCACTGGTTTCGTTCAGATATTTACTGCCGTTAATCTCATTGGCTTGTTGGTGGGCATTAGCGTAACACTGGCTTGTATCGTCAGTCCGTTGTATTTGGTTGCTTTTGTTTTGGTCATCATCGGCAACTTGATTGGCGTGCGCGAAGCCGCTGAATTCTCGACGGGCAACGCGATTGTCACGTCCATTATCGCGGGAATTGTCAGTTCCATCATTCTCGGCGCGGGACGTTCCATCATCAACCTTATTACCGGGATGTTCTAACCCACTGGAATAAAAAAAGAGCGCGGGATAATTCCTGCGCTCTTTTTGATTCTGTAAACCTACGCTTTGAAAATCACATCCAGATATTTCTTGAGGATGTCGCTCACCAATCCGCGCATGGGGATTGTCGCCGCCATGCCGTAGACCGGCGCCATCGAGCCTTTTTCTTCGGGGTGTGCTTTGACATGTTCCACTGCTTCGCGCAAATCCGCGAGGAATCGCTCCGCGACGCCTTCCTGCGTATGGCGCAGTGTCACGCAGAGGTGAACGCAGGTGGGCTTGTGCAAGCCGTTCAAACTCCACTTTTTGCGCGACATAGTATCCAATACTTTGTAGATGTTCAGCGCGCCAGAATCAAACGCCACCACAAACAGCGGATCGCCCAATACGCGCAGTTCTGGAATTTCTCGAATTCCTTGTTTGATTTTTTCCGCTGTTTCCAAAATCTTTTTTGTTGCGCTCATATACCCATCCACGCCGATGGAGGTCAGCGCCGCCCAACATGCCGCGCTCAACGCGCCCGGACGGCTGCCCGCAAAAGTTGGTGAAAAATACAACCCACCAGGCCATTCGGTGGTTGTGTAATACTGATAATGCCGTAGTTCTGGATTGCGATATAAAATGACCGACGTGCCTTTTGCCGCGTATCCATATTTGTGCGTGTCCGCGGATATGGACGTTACGCCCGGCAATCGAAAATCGAACTTGGGGATGGGGTAGCCAAGTTTTTCAGCCCAGGGGAGGACAAATCCGCCGAGACAAGCATCCACATGAAAGCCGATGTTTTTTGCGCGCGCGAGTTCAGACATCTCGGCAATGGGGTCAATTGCGCCATGTGGGAACGATGGCGCAGAACCGACGATGACAACCGTATTGCGCGTGATGGCTTTTTTGACCGCGTTTACATCCGCGCGATAATTTTCATCAATGGGGACATGAACCATCTTGATTTTGAAATACTGGCTGGCTTTATCGAATGCTGCGTGTGCCGTAACCGGGACAATCATCTCCGGTTTGGTGATTCTTTTTGTGTCTCGCGCCCAATCGCGGTAGGTCTTCATCGCCAGCATGATGCCCTCTGTCCCGCCGGATGAGAGCGTGCCGCATACGTCTGTCCCTGCGCCGCCGAGCATATCTGCGGTCATGGCGACAATCTCCGCCTCGAATTTTGTCGTGCTTTTCCATACATCCGCGTGGAGCGGGTTGCTCTGTGAATTGAGCGCGTACACTTGATTCAAAAAATCAATATGCTCTTGGTCGCCGTGATAGACCGCGCCCGAAAGAAAGCCTTCCTTCCAATGCGGCTCTTCCTCCTTGCTCATTATTTCCATCTCGCGCAGAATTTCCCCGCGCGCGCGTCCCGTTTGTGGAAGTTCTGTAAACGTATGAAAGCGATTCTTGTATGGTCTAACCGAACTTTCCAAATCGCCCATCACCTCGTCAGATTGCTGGTCAATTTTTTTCTTGAATGCGGGAATTTTTTTTAAGCGCTTTTCCAGTAACGCAACCACGCGCGGATTGAGTTTGGATACGAGATTCATTAATGTGTCTTCTAATTTCATACTGTCTCCACATCGTGCTAGTGTTTGTTTAACCGCGCGTATATCTTCTTGTTGCTTTCATAAATAGCGACAAATTCCCTAAACAACTCGTCGTAAATTTTTCTGTTATCGGGATTGGGCATATAGGTATTTTGAATTTTTACGCGCGTGCCGATTTCGTCATATTTCAAATATCCCAACCCGGCGCAGGCAAGCAGCGCCGCGCCGGAGACGTTCACTTCGATTGGGTTTGCAACTTGCTTGATGGGACGGTTCAACACATCCGCGTGGATTTGACACCAGATGTTTGACTTTGCGCCGCCGCCGACGATATGGAGCGATTCCGCTTTGCGCCCGGTGAATTTTTCCACATAGCCCAACAGCCAACGCGCGTTATAAGCCACGCCCTCAAAGACAGCGCGGACCATATCCGCGCGGGTGGTATTTAACGACATGTTGTTAAATCCGCCGCGCGCGAGGTGGTCATCAATGGGCGCGCGCTCGCCATACAGCCAGGGAGTGAAGATTAATTTGCCGCTGCCGGCGGATGTCCGCGCTGCCATTTGGTCAAGCAGTTGATAGGCGGTTGTGGGGCGCTCCCCAGCGGATAATTCATCCTGCGGAAACAAAATATTATTCCGTAAATATTGCAAACATCCGCCCGCAGATTCCTGTTCATTGGTCAGCAGGTAACGTCCCGGAATGGCAGATGGCAGTGAAGCCATGTTGTGCGCGAGGTCTGTTTTCTTAAACGGGACGTGGCAGACAAGCCAGCCTGATGTGCCAACGTAGACATGCGCTTCATAATCCCTCACCGCGCCAGAGCCAATCGCGGCGGAGTGAATATCGGGCGACCCCATGAAGACTTTCACATCATCACGCAAACCCCACGCGCGCGCAATCTCCGGGCGCAGCGTTCCCAAAATGGAATTGGTCGGTTTTAGGTCGGGAAATTTTTCGCGCTCGATTCCTGTAATCTTAATCAGCCCATCATGGTATTTTATATTTTGAATAGCGCGATTATCCGTCACCCAATGCGCGGTGATGGAATTGAACGACGCGGCAAATTCGCCTGTCAGCCGCAAGCCGATGTAATCCGTCGGTTCGAGGAATTTATAAGCGCGCTGATAAATTTCAGGGTGAATATTTTTGAGATAGAGGATATGCGCGATGGGGTCTTTGCCCGTGTTGCTGGGGATACCGCCTGTTAACTGAACCCATTTAATGGCTTTTGTCAGCGCGTATCCTTCCACTTTGGGAAAGCCGTCTGTGATTTTATGGATGTAAGGCGCGCCGCGCGAATCCATCCAAATAATTGCATTGCCAATTGCGCTGCCATCTTTATCCACTGCCACAGTCCCCGACCATTGTGTGGTGTTTGCGATGGCAATAATATCGTCGTTTGGGATTAAGTTCCGCGCGAACAGGCGTTTGCCCGCTGTTTCTATGGCTCTCCACCATTCACCCGGAGATTGTTCCGCGCCGCCGTTGGGTAGCAGAGTGACAGGCGTTTCTTCGAATTCACTGCCGACCCATTCGCCTTGCGTGGAAAATAACGCGACTTTTGGTCCCGATGTGCCGAGGTCAATTGCAAGGATATATTTATCCTTCGCCATGCGTACCTCCTTAATAAAGGTTTTTACACGCCTTCGACGACAACCATATTTGTCTTTGCATATTTATGCCGTAACGCCCGCGCGGGCGCATACTCTTCTGAGTTGAGCCACTTCTTTGCCTGTTCAGCGTCTGAAAATTCAAGGATGACAAGCCGCTTTGCCTGCCATTCACCTTCGAGCGTTTCATTTTGCCCGCCGCGCGCAATGTACTTGCCGCCATATAAACTCACCGCGGCAGGCGCAAGTTTGACATATTCCTTATAGCCTTCAGGGTCGGTTACTTCGATATCAACAATTACATAAGCG
>DZBA01000032.1 GCA_022729775.1 Anaerolinea thermophila
ATTATGGTTTGCGAACTTATCTTGGGGTATACTTAACAAATATGCAAAGTATGTGATTTTTTTAACATATCAATCACGCGCGAGCCATCTATGAAATTTGAAGAAATCGAAAAAGTTGAAATTGAATTACTTTTGGAAGCCCTCTACCGTTGTTATGGGTATGACTTTCGACATTATGCGCGCGCCTCTGTTCGACGGCGCGCGAGGTATATTCTTTCCAAATCCGGGTTGAAGCGCATGAGCGATTTGATTCCACTTCTTTTGCATGATGCTGAATTTGCAGGCAAGGCGATCTACGATTTTTCAGTTACAGTGACCGAGATGTTTCGCGACCCTGACTTCTACCGCGCTGTGCGCGGTGTCATTGCGCCATATTTGAAGACATATCCCTTTAGCAAGGTTTGGACGGCGGGGTGCGCTACAGGTGAGGAAGTGTATTCGCTTGCTATTTTGTTAAAAGAAGAGGGATTGTATAACCGCGTCAAATTGTATGCCACCGATTTTAATGACGCCGCGCTGCAAAAGGCAGCCGATGGAATTTATCCACTTAAGGATGTGCAGCAATATACCGCCAATTATCAAAAGGCGGGCGGTACCAGCTCGTTTTCAGATTATTATCACGCGGAGTACAACTCTGCAATTCTCGACCAGTCGCTTAAATCCAATATCACTTTTACCAACCACAACCTTGTCACCGATGGCTCATTCAGCGAAGTTCAGGTTATTTTTTGCCGCAATGTGTTAATTTATTTTGACCGCAGCCTGCAAAATTGGGTGCTGAACACATTTGCCAATAGCTTATCGCATGGCGGTTTTTTATGTCTTGGCTCAAAGGAAACATTGGAGTTTTCGACCGTGTACGACCAATTCAAAGTAATTGATGCGGAACAACGCATCTATCAAAAGAAGGCGTAAGATGCCGGGCGCGCGGAAATATCAAGCTGTGGTAATAGGCGCTTCTGCAGGCGGAACAGCGGCTTTGCAGAAAATTCTACCTTTCCTGCCCGCAAATTTTCCCCTGCCAGTTATCATTGCCCAGCACTTACATCCGTTACAGGATGGCGCAGCCATTATTCACTACGCAGGCGGAAGCGCATTAGCGGTCAAAGATGCGGACGAAAAAGAAGCCATCCGCGCTGGTTTTGTTTATTTTGCGCCGCCCAATTATCATTTGCTTGTTGAAGATGACCGTACTTTTTCGCTTTCCGTTGACGCAAAAGTACATTTCACCCGTCCGTCAGTGGATGTGCTATTTGAAAGCGCGGCAGACGCTTACGACGCGGGGCTGATTGGCATTGTCTTAAGCGGCGCGAATCAAGATGGCGCGGAAGGCTTGCTCCGCATTAAACAGCGCGGCGGCTTGACCATTGCCCAAGACCCGCAGGATGCTGAAATTAGTTACATGCCAAAGTCCGCCATTGAAATTGCCAACCCGGATTATATATTGGCTGCGGACGCGATTTCTAAATTATTGGTTGAACTTGCCGCGCGGCGCGCTGGATGAGGTTTATTATGCAGGATGAAGATAAAACTGTAATTCAAACTTTATACGTTTTTATGATTTTTGCCTTCATTGGCGCAACTTTGGTTTTCATAGCCGCTTTGATTACTTCCGGCGGTGTCTTTACCACCTTTACCATGTCCGGGTTGGTGGGAATGATTACCTGCCTCATTGTCTTTTGGTTGCTGCGTATTAATCAATTTTTCATTCCACGTATCTTGCTGCCGTCAGTGGTGTACCTGCTGGCTACTTATTTGATTTTCACAGGCGCGACAGTCGGCGTGCGCGATGACGCAGTGCTGCTTTACTCGTTGGCGGTTGCCATGTCCGGGCTGCTGCTGGGCAAAAAAGGCGTTGTTATTTTTGGCAGTTTGTCCATTATTGTTGTGGGCGGCTCGGTGCTGGCTGAAATTTATGGATACCTTGGCAATTACATTACGCCGCAAACGACCACCTATGAAACCTTTGTTGATGTGGTTGTAATTTACGGCTTGACTTTTGCGATGATGTATATTTTGGTAAATATTTTGACGACCAACCTGGCAAAGATGCGCATGAATCAAACCGAAATTACAGAAATTAATCAAGAGTTGTGGTCAATCCGCGAATCTTTGGAGCGACAGGTGAGCGAGCGAACCCGCGCGGCTGAATCCGCCCGCATGGAAGCGGAATCTGCGCGGCGCGAAGCTGAATTGCAGGCTTGGGTCACGCGCGGACAGGCGCAGCTTGCCGAGCAAATGCGCGGCGATCTTGATATTCCCACGCTGGCGAATAACATCACCGCGCATTTGAGTCGTTATATTGGCGCTCAATGCGGCGCGTTGTTTCTCTTTTCCGGGGATGTGTTGAAGTTAACCGGGCGGTATGCGTACACCATTCACGATGGGTTGAAAAGCGAATTTCGCATGGGCGAAGGCTTGGTCGGCGAGGCGGCTCGCGCGCGCGAGGTGATTCGTGTGGATGAAATTCCCGCGGACGCGCCGCTGATTTCTTCCGCGCTGGGCGAATCCATTCCGCGTCAGATTCTTGCCGCGCCGCTCGAGTGGAACGGTCAAGTCTTTGGCGTGGTTGAGTTTGCTACGTTGGACCAATTTACGCTTGTGCATGAGAATTTTTTGGCGCGCGTTTCTGAAAGCGCGGCGATTGCTTTGCGTACCGCGCAAACCCGGTCTCAAACGAATCAGTTAAATTTAATCAATGCCGATGGAATCTAACCTTCAACCACAAGGCTCAGTCAGGTTGCGCGCGCGGCTGGCGTTAAGTTTTTCGGTGATGACCAGTCTCGCTATTGGCATAACAATTTTGATTCTATATGTCAACTTTCGCGCGGAACTTCGCCAGCAATTGCGGTTACGCGCCATCAACCTTGCGGCGGCGGCTGCGCTTCAACAAAATGGCGATGAGTTTGAGCAAATCAAATCCGGGCAAGACCCGCTGCATGAAAAATTTAGAATTCAAAACCTGAAAATTCGCCGTGTAGACCCGGACATTGAATATGTGTTCACTGCCACAAAAGATAAAGATGGGCTGTACTTTGTGGTGGATGCAGGCGAGCCGGGCGAGGAAAATATTGCCCAATATGGCGAACGTTATGAAGAACCCAGCGAACTGCTTTGGGAAAATTACGATACGATGACCGGCGCTATTGCCGACGCTGATATTTATACCGACGATTACGGTTCTTTTATTTCTTCTTACGCGCCCATCTTCACATCGGATGGTAGGCGCGTGGGCGTTATCGGTCTTGATTTCACTGTAACTACAGTGATAGCAAAAGAGCGCCAGTTTCTGTGGCTTTCGTTGGGTGTGTTTTTATCCACGCTGCCCTTTGTGATTTTGTTCGGCTTGGTGTTAGGCAGCAGGCTTGCCGCGCCAATTAGCGCGCTTGCCGATGTCGCAGGCGAATTTGCCGCAGGCGGAAAATCGCAGCGCGCGCAGATTAAATCCCGCGTTATCGAGATTGCAGAATTGGTCAAAGACTTTAATATGATGACGGATACGGTCAGCGACTTGATAGAGGGCTTGGAAAAGCGCGTTGTTGAGCGTACCGCCTTTGCAGAGAAGGCGCGTCTCGAAGCCGAACTTGCGCGGCAGGAAGCAGAAGCGCAGGCATGGTTCGCGCGCGGGCAGGCACAGCTGGCTGAAATCATGCGCGGCGAGTTGGATATTTCCACGCTGGCGAATAATGTCACATCATTTTTATCCCAATATTTGGGCGCGCACTCCGGCGCGTTATTCATGGTTTCAGGCGATGTGTTGAAACTGACCGGGCATTATGCCTGCATGGGTCGCAAAAATCGCAAGGATGAATTTCGCCTTGACGAAAACTTGATCGGCGAAGCGGCGCGCTCGACCCGTGTGATTAAGTTGATGAGCATCCCAAAAGATGCGCCGCTGATTGCCTCGTCATTGGGCAGCGCCAAACCTAATCAAATCTTAATTGCGCCCATTGGCTCCGAGGAAAAAGCGCTGGGCGTTTTAGAGTTTTCGACATTGGACGAATTTTCTGCCGAGCATGAAAATTTTTTGCGCCGTGTTTCAGAAAGCATCGCCATTGCGTTTCGCACCGCGCAGACGCGCATCCGCATGAACGAACTTTTGGCGCAATCGCAGCAGCAGGCAGAGGAGCTTCAAGCGCAGGAGGAAGAATTGCGCGCGGCAAATGAAGAACTCCACGCCCAGGCAGAAAGGCTGAGGGCGCAGCAATGATTAATTTTATGGACCTTGAATATGACCGCGATCCGGCTTTTGTCCGCTTGATTAGGGTTGTGCTTTCTGTTTCCACAGTAGCCGCCATGCCCATTGCCATTGCCATGATGATGGCGGAACATCCTGCCAGTTCGGTGTTCGTCGTTTTCTTGAATGCGATTCTATCCGCTGTTTCGCTTTTTCTCTCTTATCGTGGCGTACTCTGGTTTGGCAAGGTTGTTTTTCCGTTGACAATTTTGATTGCCGTTACTTTCATTGCGCTGAACACCTACGGATTGCACGACTCTTCAATTGCTGGTTTTGCCCTGGTAATCATTATTTCCAGTTTATTTATTGGACAAAAAGCAATTCCGCTTGCAACCCTCTTTACATTGCTTGGCGTTTGGGTTGTAGCGTATGCGGACATGACGGGAATTAATAAATCGCTGATTGCTGAAAAAACATCATGGGACGCCGTAGCCGCGGTTACTTTCATCTTGGTTGTCGCTGCTGCGTCGTTGAACATGTTGATGTCGCGCCTAAATTCTGTTTTGGAAAATGTGCGGCGTAATGAAAACGAACTACAGGAGAAAAACAGCGAGCTGGAAGAAATCCGCGCCTCACTCGAAGACAGGGTGGTCGAGCGTACGCGCGTAGCTGAATCTGCCCGCGCGGAATCCGAATCTGCGCGAATCAATCTCGAAGAACAGGTTTGGCTGGCAAACGGTCAAACGCAGTTGGCGGACGTGATGCGCGGCGAGCAGGAACTCTTTCAACTGGCGGAAAATATTCTCCTGCAAGTGTGTTCTTATATGGGCGCGGAATCTGGCGCGTTGTTTTTGTTGAACGATGAAAACTTATCGCTTGCAGGGCGTTACGCTTTTGAAGGTCGCCCTGGTTTTACGGGACAACTTAAGGTAGGCGAAGGTCTGGTTGGGCAGGCAGCGTTGGATGGAAGTCCGCTGATTTTGCGCGATATTGCTCCCGGCGCGCGCGTCATTTCCACCGGGCTGGTGGCTGTCCAACCGCGCAGCGTGATTGCGTTTCCATTCTACGCAAATCATGTGGTCATTGGCGTTATCGAAATGGCGGCTTTGTTTGACTTCAACGAGAAGCACGTTGAACTGCTCAACCGTCTTTCAGAAACGATCGGCATGGGATTTATCACTGTGCAAACCCGCCAGCGTTTGATGAATTTACTCGCTGAATCACAGCGGCAGGCGGAGCAATTTCAATCCAAAATAAAATCATAAAGGAGTAAAGCCATGAAAGCGAAAGTAAGTTACATCGTATTTATTATGTTGTTCTCTCTTATCGTCACTGCTTGTGGTTCGAAAAATACTTCGACAACGGATGACAAACTGGCACAAATTAAAACGCGCGGCACTCTGGTCATTGCCACCGACCCTGTTTATCCGCCATTTTCCAAATTGGATGAAACCCAGCCGCGCCTTGCGGATACAAAATGCGCCGCCAATCAAAACACCGCCAACCAATACAGCGGGTTTGACGCAGAGACAGGTATGGAAATAGCAAAACGACTTGGCGTCGAGCCGTGTTTCGTCGGTCCAGAATGGACAACGATTACAGCAGGAAATTGGAAAGACGCATGGGATATTCATGTCGGCTCGATGACGATTACCAGCGCGCGCATGGAGACCTTGTATTTCTCACAGCCATATTTTGCAACACCCATCCACGTCTTTGTGCATAAAGATAATACAACCTATCAAGCCCCCGAAGATTTAAGCGGAAAGAAAATCGGCTCTTGCGACCTTTGCACCTTCGACTTGTATTTGAAAGGCACGCTTGAACTGCCGGGACCGCCCATCGAGTTTCGCATCAAGAACGCGCAAGGCATCGCGTATGAGAATGAAGTCCCTGCAATTGCCGATTTATCCCTGGGCGATGGCGTAAAATTGGACGCGGTCATCCTTCAACGCTCGACAGGCACAGAGGCGATTCAAGCCGGCTCCCCGCTGCGGATTCTTAAACAGCCGCTTTATTACGCCTATGTCGCTGCCAGCTTCGACAAGCAGAGCGCAAAAGATTCCGTCTCGTTGGTAAAAGAAGCATCGAAAATCATCCAAGCCATGCACAAGGATGGCACATTGTTATCGCTTGCCAGCGGAAAAATCGAAGCCGACTTGATTCCCCCGGCAGAAGATTTCTTTGTAGATGGTCTTAACCAGTTTCCGAAATAATTTATTTTCTCTACCGTATAGGCAAACTATAAGAGAGACCCTAAAGGTTTTTCCTGCAAACCAAATCTGTATTATGCAGGAATCCGATGTCAAACGGTCGTTTTCTTTAACAAAAGAAACCTTTAGGGTCTTTACAAGCGAGTTATGAAACAGTCTCTAACAGGTCTGTTTTATCTTCGGAAATTCTGAAAGTCTCGTGTGGACGATGTAATATCCCTTTATAAAGAAGATGTGACCTATGAAAAATTGGTTTTTACAGTTACCTGAAACAATGAACCGACAGCCGCGCAGTGGTCATGTTTTTGCGCGTCAATTTTGGGATAACACGCTCCGCACGAAGTTGACCATCCTCTTTTTTGCAGTCAGTATTGTGCCGCTGGCTATTTTGACTCTTATTAATTACCTGAACAACCGCGCAATTCTTATCAATACGGCAAATGATGGATTGTCCACAGCGGCATCGTCAACGGCTAGCCAGCTGGATGGATACTTCACGCAAAAGTTGAACACGGTCAGTTCAGAGGCGCAACTCCCAAACATTGTGGATTACCTTTCGCTCTCTTCCAGCGTCAAAGTGGGCGGTGTGGACTATATAGCCATACAGGAATTTATTCGCATATTGGCGCAGCAAGACCCTAATTACATCCGCTCGATCGCCATTTTAGATGTGCGCGGAAAAGTCATGGTGGATACCAACTCCGGCAATATCAATGCGGATATGTCAGATGCAAGCTACTTTCAAGCGGTGATGAAAACCGGGCTGCGGCATGTCTCTTCGCTTGAATTTGATCCGCAATCTGGAGCGCCTTATCTCTATTTCGCCGCGCCTGTGCGCGATGCCAGCGGCGCAATCATCGGCGTATTAAGTAAACAATACAATGCCTCTGTGCTTCAGGCATCCATTGCCAAAAATACCGGGCTGGCAGGCGAAGAGTCTTATCCGATTTTATTGGATCAAAACCATCTTCGTCTCGCAGACGGTTTTGATGCGGCATTGGCTTATAAAACGCTCGCTCCGCTTGAGCCGCAGCGCGTTGCCGAATTGCAGGCAAAACGTTTGCTTCCCCCTGTTGACGCGAATGAACTATCCACCAACTTGATTGACTTCGACACAAAATTAAATCAAGTAGATACCCAGCCATTCTTTTCCGCTGAAATACACGCCGCCGCTTTAGACGAAGAACAGATTGCTACAGCAAATATGACCACTCAACCGTGGGTGGTTGTCTTTGCCCAATCGAAGAAAGTGTTTTTAGAGCCAATCACCATGCAGGCGCGTAACAACATCATCATTATGACTCTGCTTGGCATTCTGGCTGCTGTGCTGGGATTTTTTGTGTCCCAAACAGTCGCAAGCCCAATCATCCGCTTGACCGAAACCGCAGAAGCAATTCACGAAGGAAACCTGACTTTATCTGCCGAAGTCGAATCAAAGGATGAGATTGGCATGTTGGCAATTGCCTTCAATGATATGACGCGGCAATTGCGCGACTTTATCAACTCGCTTGAAAAGCGCGTGGCGGACCGTACTGCCGCTGCCGAAAACGCGCGTGCGGAATCTGAATCCGCGCGGAAAGACCTCGAAGCGCAGGTTTGGCTTGCCACCGGGCAAACCCAGCTAGCCGATATGATGCGCGGCGAGCAAAATATCCCAAATCTTGCGGAAAATCTCATTTCGTTGGTGTGTCGTTATACGGGCGCGCAGGCAGGCGCGTTGTACTTGTTGAACGGGAAAACATTAACGCTTGCAGGCAGCTACGCCTTTGTAGTGCGGACAGGTTTTGATGGCGTCTTTGAAATAGGCGAAGGTTTGGTCGGGCAGGCGGCTATAAACGGCAGCCTCACATATTTCGATGATATCCCGTCAGACGCGCTGGAGATTTCTACAGGGTTGGCAAATATCAAGCCGCGTCAAGTTGCTGCTGTGCCTTTTTCTACGAATGGCGAAGTGGTCGGCGTAATCGAATTGGCGACCCTTTCTGAATTTACCCCGCTTCACCTTGAATTATGGAATCGCGTATCAGAGAGTATTGGCGTTGCGTTTCGCGCGGTGCAAACCCGCCAGCGCCTTGCTGATTTATTAATGGAATCGCAGCAGCAGGCAGAGGAACTTCAAGCGCAGGAGGAAGAACTGCGCGCCGCAAATGAAGAATTGCACGCGCAGGCTGAGAACCTTCTTGTAAAACGGCAGCGCGCTTAAGCGCGGTTGATCAAAGGATGAACATACGATGAATGAATCACAAACTTACACGCCAGAAAGCGAATCCCCGTTGGATGATTTTCTCACCGATTGGAGGCACACGCTTGCGCGCAACCTGTTTCGCACAATCACCCTTGTCAGCCTTCCCGCGTTTCTTGCTGCCTCTTATTATGCCTACGACGAAGGAACTTACTCTTATCTTCCTGTTTACATTTTGCTGCTTGTCGTCATGCTGGTTGTTGCTTTTTGGAACAAAGTTTCGGATGGCACAAGAATCTGGTTTTTGCTTGGGCTGGTTTATTTTGTCGTGCTGCTTGATTTTTACACAGAGGGACGCGGCTCGCTTGCGCGGTCTTTCATCCTCGCCTTTGCTTTTTTGTCCGCTGTGTTCTTCGGCAGGCGCGGAGCGGTCATCTCTACTGTAATCAGCATATTGACCATTATCATTTTTGCAGTCCTGTTTTTAAACGGGAGCTTGCCGGATTATCAAGTTGGCTCGACGATTGCGTCAGGCTGGATTAGCAATATTATCATTGTAGGTGTTTTGATTGGCTTGATCACCTTTTCTGTAAATTATATTGTACGTAACATGACCTCGTTTATAACGAGCAGCCAAAGGTTAAATCAAGTCATCAAATTAGAGCGCGCCAGTTTGGAACAGCGCGTGCATGACCGCACTTCTGCGCTTGAATCCGCCCGCGCGGAAGCTGACCAAGCGCATACCGCCCTGCGCGCGCAATTGGATGAAACCAACGCCGTCGCGCGTATTTCCGAGTCCATGCGCGGCGAGCAGGATTTGGTCACGCTTTCGCAAACGGTCTTGCGTGAGTTGTGTAATTCACTGGGCGCGGCGATGGGCGCAATGTTTGTGCGCGAAGGCGACGTATTGCGGTTGGTGGCAAGTTACGCATATACGCGCCGTAAAAATATTTCAAATGGCTTTTATCTGGGCGAGGGGTTGGTCGGGCAGGCTGCGCTGGAAAAGCAGACCATCCTCATCGCTAACGCGCCCGCCGATTATGTCAGCGTTGCTTCGGGCATGGTGGAATTTGCGCCGCGCGTCATCATGGCGGTTCCATTCATCCGCGATGAGAATGTGATTGGCGTCATTGAACTTGCGTCCTTGAAGGAATTTACTGACAGTCAGATGACGCTGCTCAATAAAGCGCTGGAAAATATTGCCATCGCGTTCAGCACCGCGCAGGCGCGCGCGCAGATCAACACGCTGCTCGAACAAACACAGCTGCAGGCTCAAGAATTGCGTGTTCACGAAGAAGAATTGAAGTCCATCAATGAGGAATTGCAAGTGCAGGCGGAGAATTTGCGCGCTTCGCAAGACCGGCTGCGCAAACAGCAGAAAGACCTTGAATCAGCCAACGCCGAATTGGAAGAACGCGCCAACACATTACAGCAGCAGCGCGCCGTCCTCGACCAGCAAAACCGTGATTTGACAGAAGCGCAGGCTGAACTGCATCGCAAAGCGGAAGAACTGACTCTGGCAAATAAATACAAATCAGAATTCCTTGCCAATATGAGTCACGAATTGCGCACGCCTTTGAACAGCCTGCTTATTCTTGCGCGCATGTTCGCCGACAATGATGAAGGCAACCTCACCAACGACCAGGTTGAATCTGCAAAAATCATTTTCAACAGCGGAACGGATTTGCTCAACCTCATCAATGAAATCCTTGACCTGTCCAAAGTGGAAGCGGGTCGCATGACCTTCCACTTTGCGCCGATGGAATTGCGCAATCTTGCAAATAATATGCGCGTTATTTTTGGACATGTCGCGGAAGAAAAGAATTTGAATTTCGATGTTTCGCTTGCGGATGGGTTGCCCGCCAGCATCGAATCTGACCAGCAGCGCGTGGAACAAATTGTCAAGAACTTTTTATCTAATGCCTTCAAATTCACATCAGAAGGCGCGGTTAAACTCAGCATCGAGCCTGTGGGCGATATGGTCGCCATCCGCGTGAGTGATTCCGGAATCGGCATGACGCCCGAACAGCAAACGCGCGTCTTTGAAGCCTTTCAACAGGCGGATGGTTCCACCAGCCGCAAGTACGGCGGCACGGGGTTGGGCTTGACCATCTCGCGCGAGTTGGCGCTTCGACTCGGCGGGCGGATTGAACTGCAAAGTGAGCTGGAAAAGGGCAGCACATTTACACTCTGTTTGCCAGCCAAGCATGTCGGCGCAGTCATTGAGGTTGAGCCAAAGGCAGGCGATGCGAAACCTGCTTTTGAAGAGGACAGCGCGCGCTATAAAAAACTTCCCACATCCCAAGCCACTTCAAGCGCCAAATCTTTTATCGAAGACGACCGCGCGCAAATCAAATCTGGCGATAAAGTTTTGTTGATTATCGAAGACGATGCGAATTTTGCAAAAGTTGTCATGGACTATGGGCATCGCAAAGATTTCAAATGCCTCGCTGCGGGTGATGGCGAAAGCGGGTTGACGCTTGCAAAAACACACACGCCCGACGCGATTTTGCTCGATCTGAAATTGCCGGGCATGAGCGGCTGGGATGTGCTGGACGCGCTTAAGCACGATTCCGCGCTGCGGCATATCACTGTGCATATCTTGTCCGCGTCTGAGCAAACTATGGATGCGTACAAGCGCGGCGCGTTGGGTTTCCTTGCCAAGCCGGTCAGCCAGGAAGGTTTGGAAGGTGTCTTTGAAAAAATCGGCGAATTCCTCGCGCGCAATATTCGCACGCTGCTGATTGTGGAAGATGACTCCGGTTTGCGTTACAGCGTGCGCCAGTTATTGGGCGGCAGCGATGTGAAAATCAATGAGGCGGAGAGCGGTAATTCCGCGATGGAACTGCTCCGCAGCCAGCAATTCGACTGCATGATTCTCGATTTGAGTTTGCCCGACATGACCGGCTTTGAATTGCTCAGCCGTATTCATCAGGATGAAACAATCAATAAATGCCCGGTCATTGTGTACACAGGTCAGGAATTGAGCGAGCAGGAAAATGAGCAACTGCTCAAATACGCGAACAGCGTCATCATCAAAGGCGTGAAATCACCGGAACGCCTGCTCGATGAAACCGCGCTTTTTCTGCATCGCGTTGTGGCAGAAATGCCCGAAGAAAAACAGGACACCATCCGCAGGCTGCATGACCGCAACGCGGTATTCAAAGGCAAGCACATCCTCGTGGTGGATGACGATATGCGCAATGCTTTTGCGCTCTCGCGTTTGTTGAGCGACAAGGGCTTGAAAGTCAGTTTGGCGCGCAGCGGCGCGAAAGCCATCGAGATGCTGGAGGAAGCCAACGACATTGACCTTGTCTTGATGGATATTATGATGCCTGAAATGGACGGCTATGAAACCATGCGGCGCATCCGCGCTCAGGTAAAATTCAAAAACCTGCCTATGCTGGCATTGACCGCCAAAGCCATGAAGGGCGATTTCGAAAAGTGCATCGAGGCAGGCGCAAATGATTACCTTTCCAAGCCGGTGGATGTGGAAAAAATATTCTCCATGCTGCGCGTCTGGTTGTATCGTTAGAGGCTCACGATGTTGAAAAACGAAGCGCCCTTTGTCATTGCCAAACCTAAAATCCTCATCGTGGATGATTACGAAGATAATCTTTTCACGTTGACGAAACTCCTGAAAGCGTTGGATGTGGACGTGCATCAGGCGACCTCCGGCGATGCCGCGCTTGCGCTTGCGCTCGACCACGATTTTTGCGTTGCGATTCTCGATGTGCAAATGCCGGGCATGACCGGCTACGAGCTCGCCGAGTTGCTGCGCGGAAATGAATCCACCTCCAAACTTCCGATCATCTTTTTGAGCGCAATGTATTCGGATGAATATCACCACCGCAAAGGATACGATGCGGGCGCGGTGGATTTTTTAAGCAAGCCGTACATCCCTGATATTTTGCTCAGCAAAGTGCGCGTATTTATCAGCCTGTACGAACAGCGGCTGCAGCTCGAATCATGGGGTCACTGGCTTGAATTTCTCGTCGCCGAACGCACCGATGAATTGTCGCAGTCGTATAACGATACATTGTTAGGTTGGGCAAAGGCATTGGAATTGCGCGAGCGCGAAACCGCCGGTCACAGTCATCGCGTGGTTGAGTTGACGTTGAAAATAACGAAGGAAATCGGCATTTCAGCGGAAAAACAAATTCACATCCACCGCGGCGCGCTGCTGCATGACATTGGCAAAATGGGCGTTTCGGATACCATCCTGCTCAAACCTGATTCACTGACGCCGGGAGAATGGGAAGAAATGCGCAAGCATCCCGTGTATGCTTATGAATTACTGCGCCATATTAAATTTCTCGAACCCGCGTTGAACATCCCGTACGCGCACCATGAAAAATGGGACGGGACGGGATATCCGCGCGGACTGAAAGGCGAGGAAATCCCGCTGGAGGCGCGCATCTTTGCCCTCGCGGATGTATGGGACGCGCTGACTTCAAACCGCCCCTATCGTAAAGCAATGCCGCGCAGCGAAGCGATTCAGTATATCCGCGACCAATGCGGAACACACTTTGACCCGAATCTTGTCGAGCGTTTTGTCCGCATGATGGAGCGGGACGCTTAACTACGCCGATTATCGTATAATCAAACTATTCAAATGAGGTTGCCATGAGTGAAAAAACAAAAATCCTGATTGTGGACGATAAACCTGAAAATCTGTTTGCTTTGGAAAAAATCCTTCAAAAATTAGACGTGCAGGTCTGTCAGGCTAAGTCAGGAAACGAAGCGCTGGGCTTGACATTGGAACATGAGTTTTGCATGGCAATTGTAGATGTGCAAATGCCGGAAATGGACGGCTATGAACTGGTTGACCTGATGCGCGGAAATGAAATTACCGCCAGTTTGCCGGTCATCTTTGTCAGCGCGATTTTTTCGGATGAATATCATCACCGCAAGGGATATGACTCCGGCGCTGTGGATTTTATGAGCAAGCCCTTCATCCCGGAAATTTTGCTTAGCAAGATAAAAGTTTTCATCGAGCTGTACAACCAACGCAAAAAATTACAGGATTTGGTCGAAGAACTCAACCGCGCCAATTTGACCCTCACGCGCCATGCCATGCAGTTGGAGACCAGTAATAAAATCGGGCGGCAAATTACCAGCATTCTCGATTTGAAGCAGCTTCTTCCTCAAATCTTGAATATTATTCAATCCCAGTTTAACTATACGTTTGTCAGTATCTGGCTGGTCAACGACGCGCGCGATGCGATTATTCTTGAAGCCAGCACTTCGTTTGATGTTTCCAGCGGAGCGAGTATTCCCATGTCTCATGACGGGTTGGTAGCCAAAAGCTGCCGCGCCAGTGAAGTCGCGTTGGAAAATAAGGCGTCCACTACCGCGAATTACGTCCCCACACCAGGGATGAGAATGGTCGGCTCGGAACTTGCCCTTCCGCTCAAAATACAAAATGAAACCATTGGCGCGTTGGATATTCAAAGCGAGCGCCCGCAGGCATTCACGCCCGAAGATGTGATTGCGCTCGATACGCTTGCCTCCCAAATTGTGATTGCCGTCCGCAACGCGCGTTTGTATTCAAAAGCAAAGTAAGAACAAACTTCATTACATATTACGCAACACGCATTACGTATCACGTAATGCGTGTTGCGTAATGTATTACTTTCCCTCTTCTTTGTGCTGTCTCACCAACTCGCGGCGCAGGATTTTTCCAACAGTGGTTTTGGGCAGCTCGCCCCTAAACTCATAATGGGTTGGGACTTTATAAGGCGCGAGATGTTCCTTGCAGAAAGCCTTGAGCTCTTCCTCTGAAAGATTTTCCCCAGGTTTGACCACAATCCAGGCTTTGACCGTCTCGCCGCGATGCGGGTCGGGAATGCCGCCCACGCCCACTTCCAAAACTTTGGGGTGCGCCATAATCGCTTCTTCCACTTCGCGGGGCCATACTTGGAATCCGCCGGGTTTGATGAGTTCCTTCTTCCGGTCAACAATATAAAAATACCCATCTTCATCCATGCGGGCAATATCACCGGTGAACAGCCAGACCTTGCCGTCTTTCATTTCGCGCAAGCTATTGGCGGTTTCGGTGGGCATGTTGTGATAGCCCTTCATCACCTGCGGACCGTTGATGATGATTTCGCCGATTTCCCCTTGCTGCATTTCTGTTTCGCCGTCATCCAGGCTGATGATTTTTACATCCACGTCCGGCAGGGGCATCCCGATCGAACCTGTTTTGTTCACGCCGTCCAGCGGATTGCAGTGGGTGGCGGTTGGCGCTTCAGAAAGCCCGTAGCCTTCAAAGACTTTCCCTCCCGTCAGGTTTTCAAACTTCTCTTTTGTTTCGCGCATCAGCGGCGCGGACCCGGAAATACAAGCCTTGATGGAAGACAGGTTATATTTGCCCGCTTTCACGTCGGGGTGATTGTTAATACCGTTATACAATGCCGGCACGCCGGGGAAGATTGTCGCCTTATGTTTGCTGATGTTATCCAGCACATCCTTCAAATCACGCGCATTTGGAACCATGACCATGCTTGCGCCGTTTGCCATTGCAAAGTTCATGCCTGCGACCATGCCGTACACATGAAAGAGGGGAATCCCCATCAACACTACTTCATTTCCGGGGTCGAGAGAGGGCATCCAATTTTTGATTTGCAGCGTATTGGCTACTACATTTTTATGCATTGCCACCGCGCCTTTGGGGATGCCCGTTGTTCCGCCGGAATATTGGAACAGCGCGGTATCGTCCGGCGTGATTTCCACATTCGGGCGCGGAGAGTTGGCGTGCTTGGCAAGCAGGTCTTTCATCCACACATCGCCGCTGGCGAGTTCGTGCAGCCTGTCGCCGCCTTTCTTTTCTTTGAGCAGTGTGTATAAAACGCGCAGCGCCGGGGACAGCGCTTCTTTCAAATTGGAGACGATAATCTTTTTTAGTTTGGATTTTTCGCGGACTTTCTTCAACGTGTCATAAAAGCGCGTCAACGTGAACATGATTTCGATGTTCGCGTCATTGACCGGGATCAGCACTTCATCCACTGGGTAGGTTGGGTTTACCGCAACCACCACGCCGCCCGCCTTCAAAATGCCATAATACGCGGTGACAAACTGCGGAAGATTCGGCATGAAAATCCCCACGCGGTCGCCTTTTTTTACGCCCATTTCAACCAGCGCGGCAGCCATTTGGTCGGCTGCTTTGTTCATTTCACGATACGAAATGACCGCGCCCTTGAAGATGGTACAGGCACGGTCGGGGTACACCCGCGCTGATTCCTCCAGAAAATGGAACAGAGGCGCTTGCGGGTACTCGATGGTTTGCGGCACACCCTTATCGTAATGCGCCAGCCACGGACGGTTATTCATGCTTCCTCCTTTAGGGTTGGTGGTGCTATGTTTGAAAAAAA
>DZBA01000033.1 GCA_022729775.1 Anaerolinea thermophila
TCGTGCTGACCTCTGCCGCGTGTTACTATCGCAAGCCGCACCCGCGCGCCTTCGAGATTGCGCTCGCGCATTGGAATATAGACCCGGGCGAAGCGGCGATGGTTGGCGACAGCCTGCCCGCCGATATTGACGGCGCAAAAAAACTGGGCATGCACGCGATTTGGATCACGCGCCGCGCCCAGTTTACTGCGGATGAAAAACAACGCGTTCAACCTGAGTTCGAGATGAACGGACTGGATGAGTTGTTTTCGATTCTCGAAAAAATCACTCCCCGATGATTTTGATTAATACGCGCTTTCTTCGCCTGCCATCGAACTCGCCGTAGAAGATTTGCTCCCACGTGCCAAAATCCAATTCGCCATTTGTGACAGCCACCATCACTTCGCGTCCCATGATCTGGCGTTTCATGTGCGCATCGGCATTGTCTTCGCCGGTGTCGTTGTGCCTGTACCCGCTGACCGGCTCATGCGGCGCGAGTTTTTCCAGCCACTTGTCGTAATCGTGGTGCAATCCGCTTTCGTCGTCGTTGATGAAGACCGAGGATGTGATGTGCATGGAATTAGCCAAAAGAAGTCCTTCTTTGATTCCGCTTTCGCGCAGGGCTTCTTCCACTTGCGGGGTGATGTTCACAAATCCGCGCCGGGTGGGAACGTTGAATGTCAGTTCTTTGCGAAATGACTTCATTTACTTTTCCTCCTTCTCCACAATCACGGTTGCTTCGGTAAGCAGCGCGGCAATCGCGCCGATGGCAGCCAACTGCGGCGCAATCAACACGCCGACAATGCCGATGGTGACGGGGATTTCCATAATCACTTTTCCGTCTTTATCCTTGATGATAACCTTGCGGATGTTTCCTTCGTGGAGCAATTCCTTGATCTTGGCGATCAGTTTCTCGCCTTCCACTTTGAACTCTTCAGTGCGAAATTTTTCTTCTGGCATTAGTAAAACCACTCCTCAGATAACTGCGCCCATTCATCGCTTTGGTCGGCGCGGTCTTTCCAGTTTTCTTTTCCGCTCCATGATTCGATTTGAATTTCATAGACAGAAGTCGCGCGTAATTCTTTCTCTGTGATTTCGCGGTATTCCCTGCCGGCAGACATGGTGGGGAAATATTTTTTCAATAAGCCATATAAGGCGGCGCGCGCCTCTTCGGGGTCTGTTAAGAGTTTGACTGTGCCAAAGACCATCACGCTGCGATATTGCAGCGAAAATTCCAGCGCGACATTCGAGGGCAGTAGTTTTCCCATTTCACTGGCTTCAAGACAAACTTTTGGATTCTCTTCGATATTCGCGCGCATCCTGCCGCTGATGTTGGAGTGAAAAATAATGCGCCGATTTTTTTCATCGAACCAGAAGGAGGTTGCCATGACAAAAGGCTGCCCGTCAGCCGAGGTTGCGATGTGACCGACCTTTGTCTCTTGCAGGAAGGAGCGAATCCAATCGTCTTCCCGCGTAAATTCGGGCAGTCGTTGTAGAGCGGTGGGAGATTGATTTTTGTAATTGCGAGTCATGATTGTGTCTGAATCCTATTGATTATCAACGAGTAAATATTTATACCACGCCCATTGCGCGAAATAGCCGATGAATACGCCGATGATGACAATGACCCATCCAAGCGTGCCAACTTCACCGATTACGTTCAGCAGGAAGTAAATCGCCGCGCCTGTGGTCAACGCGCCCAGCAGCGCGACTTCGATTGCCATCAGGTTGGCGATGCTGTATGGTTTGTCGGTGGGCGGAATAGATTTCATCCGCCATTTGAACGCGGATGTAACTTCGGGATTATCCTTGATGTAATAATCCTTGATTTTATTCATCGCTTGTATTGATTCGTGCCACGCGGCGCGTAAACGCGCGAGCTGGGCAATGGTCAGCGCGCCGAGAATGGTCAGCACAAAAAACAGCAGGAAGAAGGCAAGTGAAATGCTTTTGACTTGCGTCTCTGCAAACTGCGCGCCGAGAATGGCGGCAACCAGCGAGCCAGTTGCTACAAAATAAAATGACGCGACACGCGAGCGATCTTCGTTCGCTTGAAAAGCGGTGTTCGCAATATAGTTGAATTCCGCTTGCAGCATTTCATCGTGATTGAGTTTGGATTTGGCTGTCATGCTTACACCTTGAAAGCCCATTCGCCTTTGCGCATGATGGGTTCGCGCGCGCCGTCTTTGCGGATTCCGTCAATGTCCATTTTGGGGGAGCCGATCATAAAATCCACGTGGTTGAGGCTGGTATTGCCCCCGCGCTGCGTAAATTCCTTGTCGTTCATCTTTTCCCCGCCTTCAAGGGTGAAGCGATATGCGCGCCCGATGGCAATGTGACAGGACGCATTCTCGTCGAATAACGTGTTGTAGAAAAGATGCCCGCGCCCGGCGATGGGCGAGCTGGCAGGCACAAGCGCAACTTCACCGAGACGGCGCGAACCTTCATCAGTATCCACCAGTTTTTGAAGCGCGGCTTCGCCTTTCTTCGCTGCGACTTTTGTTACGCGCCCATTTTCAAATGTCAGTTGAAAATCTTCGATGAGCGTGCCGCCATAACTCAACGGGAAAGTGGAGGCAACTACGCCGTCTGCGCGGTTTCTGTCCGGCAGGGTGAAGACTTCTTCCGTAGGCAGGTTGGGCGTAAACAGGATTCCGTTTTGCGCCAGCGATTGCGCGCTGGTCCATTTGTGACCGTCGGGCAACCCAAGCGTGAAGTCGGTGCCGGGCGCGGAGTAATGCAGCGCGTCGTAATGCTTCGATTGCAGATATTTTGCGCGCGCCTGTAAAGCCGCGACATGTTTTTCCCATGCTTTGACCGGGTTGGGGTTGTCAATTCGCGCGGTTTCAAAAATTGCTTTCCATAATTTTGCCTGCGCTTTTTCGGGTTCGAGTTTGGGGAAAATTTTCTTTGCCCAAGCCTGTCCCGCATACGCAACCAGACACCAGTTCACCGCATTGCTCGAAACGAATTTTGTAATCGGATTCCATTGTTTGAGGTGAGTCTGCTGCATGATGCCGACGATTTCCGGGTCGAGGCTTCCGAGCAGGTCGGGGTTTGCGCCGACAATGGAAAGCAGCGCGTCGCCTTGTTCGATTTTTTCCAGCACCGCTTGAATCTGCCATGTGGAATATTCCGTAAAGGAATCCTTCGGCGCATATTGTGCGCGCAGGCGCAGCATTTCTTCGTCACCCCATATGATGTCCACATAGCGCGCGCCCGCCTGATACGCCGCCTTTGCCACTTCGCGGACAAGCGGCGTAAATTCGATGGGAACGCCGCGCATCGCCCCGTATGTGATAATCAAACGTTGTCCCGCGCGGATATTCAAGCCGACTTTGACGATTGTCTCGGCGTATTTCTTTAACATTTCCTGGTGTTTTTTGCCTGCCATATAAGCCTCGATTTTTTGGAATATGCCAAGTATAGCATGAGCTATTCTATGGCTTAAGAATCAAATGTCCTTCGCTGTTCTCAATGACCGATTCCTGCTGCCGCCACATTGGGTAATATTTAATCTCCGCCCACATTTGCGACATGTCATCATAATGCGGGTGATAGGCGTGACCGGATTGTCCTGTTGTGTGGACGGTGAGCGAATTGTTCAAGTCTTGCATGTCTACAATCATCCGCATCGAAGGCAGCCAGTCAACCTCATAGCCTTCTGTCATTGTCCAGCCGGTAGCGTTGACGATTGCCTCGCCGCCGCTTGCGTGGAACGGTCCGCGGTTGAAGAGGTCTTCGATGAGCGAAACGCCCGACTCGCCCAGCGTGGAGTTGCGGAAAGTTGCGGTGTGCAAATCGCCCCACTTCCATTGGGCGCGGTCTTTGCCTAATCGCTCTTCCAAATCTTTCACTGCATCGGCAAATGAGCGTTCGATGATGGCTTGCATATTTTCTTTTTCCGCGTTTGTAGATTTATCGTCCCAGAAAAAATCATCGGGATTTTGAATCATGGTTTGCAAAACCAAACTCCAACGCGATCCGCCCGCGGGGTAATATCTTTCGGGTAATTCATCGTTGAATGTGTTTTGAACAAGATGTTTCCAAAACGCTTCGAAGATTGCTGTTGCCGCTGAATCTGCGCGGGCTTGATAATCCCATGTTTTAAGGAGGTCGGCTTCGCGGGGATAATCAGCCGCGAGTTTAGAATCCAGAATCAAGGGAACGAAAACCGCCGCGTTTGCATCGAACGAATCACCCTGCATGGATTGAATGCGCGGAATATCAATCTGCGCGGGCGCGGACTGGAGCATCTCGACGATGCGGTTTGCGCGGAAGCCATAATCCCAATCCGCGCTGATCAAGTGAGGATAGTTGCGCGGGTGGGTTTGGTTGTTGGCTGTGACAATATAGCCCTCGGCAGGGTTGAACACATAAGGCAATTCTTCGAATGGAATGAAACCCATCCATTCATATTCATCTGTCCAGCCGGGGACGGGCAGCGTGCCATTGCCTTTTTTGCGGATGGGAATGTCGCCGGGCATTTGATAGCCGATGTTGCCTTCCACATCCGCGTAAATTAAATTTTGCGCGGGGACGTGAAACTCACTTGCGGCTTTGCGGAACTCTTCCCAATTTTGCGCTTTATCGAATCCCCAAATTGCTTTGAATGGCGTGGACGGTGTGAGTGCAGTCCATGACAGCGCGATGGCGTAATGCTCGGGCAGGTCAATGCCCGCGCGGTCTTTGAACGCTTCGAATTCGGCGTCCTTCGGGTCGTCTTCATCTTTCAGCGCGCCGTAGGTTTCCGAGATGATGGGACCATGCCGCGTGCTTTTAATTGCAATCTTCACGGGTTCGCCGCCAACCACTTCGATATTTTCCTCGCGGATGGTGAAGTCCACCCATTTCCCGTTGACTTCATATTGATTCGGATTTTCCGGGTTGATTTTTTCGATGTACAAATCCATCACATCAGGACCGACATTGGTGAAGCCCCACGCGATGTTTGCGTTATGTCCGATGACCACGCCCGGCACGCCCGCAAACGAAAAGCCCGCGACATCATATCCGCACTCGACGCAGTGCAGCGCAACTTGATACCAAATCGAAGGCATTTGAATGCTGAGGTGCGGGTCGTTGGCAAGCAAGGGTTTGCCGGTCTTTGTCAGATCGCCTGAAATCACCCATGAATTCGAGCCGATGCTTTCGCTCCACTTGCCGAGCGAGTCATCGAGCAGCGACAAATTATCCGCGCTGGTGTTGAGCGGAAGTTGCGAATAATCGAATGCGGCATCAGAAACGCGGGAAGATGTTTGCGCGGAAATTTCCATCTCATTCACGATGACCGGGTGGTTTTCGGGATAGGGTGGGAAGAGCTGCGCGACCTGCTCCGGTGTGAAAGTTTTGAGCAAAACCGCGCGCTCGATTTCTTCGCCCATGTTGCCGCGCAAATCCCAAGCCATGGCTTTGCCCCATGTCAACGAGTGAATTGGCGTCCATGCTTCGAGTTGATAATCAGGGCTGAGTAATTTCAATACGGCGTATTCCAAACTCAGCGCGGTATCGCTATGGTCTTTGAGATAGGCGTTTACGCCCGCCGTGTATGCGGTGAGAATCTCTTTTGATTCTGTGTCTAACTGTTCCCACTCCGCTTCTGCGGTTTGTTTCCATCCCAGCGCGCGCAGAAACGAATCGGTTTCGACTTGCCCGACGCCAAACATTTTGGAGAGCTCGCCCGAACCGATGTGACGCCATGTATCCATCTGCCAGAAACGTTCCTGCGCGTGGACATATCCCTGCGCGAAGAATAAGTCATGCGCGTTGCTTGCGTAAATGTGCGGAACCCCCATCTTGTCGCGGTAAATGTCCACTTGACCGTTGAGTCCATCCGCTTTGATTTCGCCGTCTATTTGCGGAAAAGATTCCCGCGCGACGGTGTTGGGAAGGTAACTTTTGAAATAATAGAACCCGCCCGCGCTGACCAGTAGCGCAAGTATGGCGAGTAAAAGTAATCCCCTGCCCAGATATTTTCCGATTTTTTTCATAACTCCTCCGAGAGTTGAGATTGGGGGGCGAAGTTTATCATGGCGTTTAATGTACGATTACAGAGACGCTTTGGGTATTGATGTTAAAAATGTTTGCCACAGCGAATAAAATTTGTAGACTTTGAATCGCTGTGGCTTTGGTTGTTTATTCTTTGAAAACGCAGTTTAATTTTTTACTTGATTGCCCCTGTCAATCTTGGATACCAATACCACAACACATCCGCTGTTGGTTTGCTGTGAACCGACGCGGATTTATCTTGCAGCGCCGCCGGCGGATAATATCCCCGGCTGGTGAAGCCTGAAATCCACGGGCGCGAATTAACCGCCATGAGAATGGCTTCGTATACGTCCGCTTGGGTTTGCAGGCTTAAACTCACTGAGGTCAAGTCTGGGTTGGGGCGGCTGAGCGCCGTCCAATCGAGACATCTTCCCATGCCGTCGGCAACGCAGCCGTTTGCCGCGCCCGCTGCGGAAGGGTAAGCCACAGCGAGGATGATGGGCTTTTTGACAAGGGCTGAAAGCGGCGCGACTTCGTTATCCAATAACCTGCCGGCTTCGTTGGCGTAATCATTTTTTGTCGCGCTTGGGTTGCTGGTCAATGCCGCCGACCATAAAAGATAGACACCATCCACGTCTTGCAAAAAATTCAGCGGCGTTTCAATGGTGGCTTTGGTGTAGGGCAGTCCCCACCAAATTTGTCCTTTGAAATGCTGGCGCACTTCTACAATGATCGCCTTCCATTGCGCGTCCACATCGGCGGGCGGGTTGGATGGGCTGCCGTCGGGAAGTTTCCCATTAGGCAGGGCGGGCGCGAGCCATTCACCGCCGAGGATGAGAGTCTGCGCGCCGGTCTGCGTGGCAAGGTCAGCGTAGTTGATGAGGAAAGCGCGATAGCGCGTGAACCACGTCTGCCACCATGCCGCATCACGCGAGGCGTTCATCCAAAAACTCGCGCTGGCAGATGGGAAGGCGTTGGAAGCGGGCGCGGGAAAATTCGGCGTGGGAAAGAGCGCGACATTAAGTCCCAGCGCGCGCGCCTGTGAGACCATAATTGCAGAATCTACCCACATGGGGTCTTGTCCCGGTATGTTTGTAAAACGTAATGGCGCCGCGCTTGTGTATGTCCATGTCGGCGCGAGAATTGCCATGTTTGCGCCCAATGCTTGTGTATTGGCAAAGGCTTGCGGCTGATAATACGACCAGCTGGGATGGTACGTCGCTTGGTATTCGACGCCCGCTACAAATCCGTTTGCGCGCGGGGTGATGGATGTCCCAACCAGTGTGGTCGGTTCCGGGTTTTCAAACCACTTCCACGCGCTGACTGTATCCTTCAGGTCTTGGCTGACAATGCTGGTCACTGCTCTGCGCCCGACGGGAGAAAACCCCGCGCTTTGAGAATCGTCCGCGCTCCCGCATTGGGCGTTGCGGCAATAGCGATACGTGAATGAGCCAAGCACGTCGAGCGGTCCGTAAAGTTTATAAGCCCAGCGATTGTTACCGAGCGACCACATGGGAATTGGTTCCATCCAGCCAAACGTGTTGAGTTGAATGTATACAATGTCGCCGGGCAGCGTGACAGAGGGAACGTTCACCTCAAAAAGAATCGGGGAAGAATTGCCTTCCGCCCAGGTTGCAACGGTATCTTGTACCGCGATGTCCTGCGCGGGGACGATGAAGTCGCGTACCATCCATTGCCCATCGCTTTTTCGCTCTGCGTTCCAAAAGCCATCCCCGAGTGTATATTTATACTGGATGTACGCGCCAACCGGCATGGTGAGCGTTGCGGCGTACCTGCCATCGGGCTGTAAACTCATAAGCGGCATTCGGTCTGTGACGACGTTTACGCCGCCTTGCAAATCCGCAAAAGTGTTGCCAAGTTGCAAAAGATTGCCCGCTATGCGTACCGGCACGCCCGGCACCGTTGAATCGGGAATGGCAACTGAGAAGGTGACGTTTACCAGCTGCGCGGGTTTGACGCGCAACTCCACGATGGTTGAGTTATTTTCCGCAACGGTGGCTCCCTGTTGAAAAGGTTGGTAGAAGCCATCCAAACTATAGACGAGCATGGTTTGTGTGCCGGTGGGTAAGCCTGTAAGTTCAAACCTGCCAACCGAATCGGTGAAGGATTGCACGCCGCCGATGGTGACAAGCATGTTGGGCAGCGGCGAACCTGTATCGGCGTTGAAGACTTGTCCCAGAATTGCCCCCGTTGGGCGCGCGTAGGATTTATCTCCCCAGTCCGCGATGACATCCTGCACTTCACCGGGACCCGCAACATGCACCATGCGATAGCGGATGTTCCCACCGAGATTCGTATCTTCGAGAATTTGCGAAGCCCCGCGTTTGACGTAACGATATTTAACAACCGCGTTATAGGGCAGCGGCAGGGTTGCGGTATAGGTCAATGAATCGCGCGCTGTCATCGGATATTGAACAGCGTTCAAAGAAAGCCCGGTCACTTCATCCAACACGGCAATTGCCAGCGTTTCATTGGCTTGCAGCGGCTCAGGCAGGATGGCGATAAAATTCGTTTGCGCCACCGGCTGCGGCGTTGGGGAAGGATATGCGCCAGATGGGATTGCGGTTGGGGTGTCGTTGTTGAAGGGATTATCTAACAATGAAAGGGTACATGCCTGTCCAGCTAGGACAAGCACAATTGCCGCAGCCATCAAACGGCGCAGCAGGAACGCTTGCTTGTTCATTCTTTCTCCTCGCTAAATGATTACTGTTCAGTACTGGCGTTTTCGCGGGCTTGTTGGCGTTTTCGCCCGGCATAGGCAATGTGGCTCAGCCCAATACTTAAGAAGTACAACAGGATCATGGGCGCCATCACCAATCCCTGATTGACCGGGTCAACGGTGGGTGTGATTGCCGCCGCCGCGATGGTGATGATGACAACCGCCAGCCGCCATTGTTGGGCGAGCATTTTCGGCTCGATGATTCCAATGGCTGATAACGCATAGATGACCAGCGGAAACTCAAAGAACAGCCCAATCCAAAACATTAATCCTGTGACAAATGAAAAATACGATTGCGGACGCAGTTCTGTTTTGATGCCTAGAAAGCTTGTCAAAAAAGGCAGCGCGGTGGGCAGCATGACGTAATATGTGAACGCTGCGCCGCCCGCGAAGAAAATTCCCGCGAGCGGAATCCCCGCCAGCCCCATTTTTCGCTCACTGGGACGAAGTCCCGGCGCGGCGAAAAACCAGAATTCAAAAGCGATGTATGGAACCGCAATGACAATCCCTGAGAACATTGCCACGCGCATAAATACGCCAATGGTTTCTGTGACTTCGATTGCTTTCAATTGTTCCAAACCACCGACGGGCTGGGCTAGGTATTGGATGACCTGTTCAGTGAAAAAGAAGGAAGCCATGACTGCAATGGCAAGCACGACCACAGCGCGGATGATGTGCATTCGCAGCGCTTCCACCTGCTCCCACATCATCTGGCGCACGTCTTGATTCGAGACCAAATCCGCGACCACATCGGTCAGCGGGCGTTCTTCCGGCTCTGTGTTTAGGAAAGCGTACGCGCGCTTATATGCGCGAAAGGGGAAAGCGATGATGTTGTAAACAAGGCGGAACGGAAATGAAACCACCTTCCACAGCGCGTTGAAGAACTTGGGGAATCGGCGATATAACGCGCGGAAGGGAAAAGCGATGACGTTGAATATCAGGCGAAACGGAAACGAAACAATCCGCCACAAGCCCGGAAAGAAGTTGGGGAAGCGGCGGTGCAATGCCCGAAACGGAAAGGCAAGGAGGTTGAATATCGAAATAAATGGAAAACTGATCGCCCGCCAGAATCCGCTGAAAAATCTACGCATCTTGTTTTGAGTCGCTTTCGTTATCTTTTGATTCTGCTTTTGCGCTGGTATCGGGCGGCGTTGCAATGGTCACAGGCTGGCTGGCAGCCGGCGGTGAATATTTTTTGTCGCTCACGTCTACCGATTTGTTCAATTCTTTTCCAATTTGATTCACCTGTTCCAACTCTTGATTTGCTTCGCGCATCAATTTATTGGGCAGGGTGCGCAGCTCGCGCGAAGTCTGCTGGAACATTTTCCATCCATCCGATGTGACAATATTCCGCAGCCAACGCCCGACGGTTTTGCCGGCTTTTTGCATGTCTTTCGGTCCCATGATGATGATGGCGACAAGAAAGATGAATATCAATTCGGGCATACCGATGCCAAGTATTTCCATGATTACGCTTCCGTGCGCGCTTCTTGCGCGAGTTTATTCTTTATAATTTGATGGATTTCATTTTCATGATCCACCAATGTTCCAAGCACGCCGTTGATGAATCGCGGCGCGGAATCCGAGCCGTATAACTTTGCCAGTTCTACGGCTTCGTTAATTGCCACTTTGACCGGGGTTTGGCGCGATACGGCAAATTCCCAAAACGCAATGCGCAGGATGTTGCGGTCAATGCTTGCTATTTGTTCAAGGGGCCATTCAGGCGCATATTTGGCTATGAACTGGTCGAGCTCATGCGCAAAAGGAAGCACGCCAAAGATGATCTGCCGTGTAAATTCGGCAAGGTCATCAGAAAGCGGCGTTTCCAATTCCTCCAAGCGGATTTTCAATACATCGCCGGGGAGGTGGTTCGTAATATCAACTTCGTAAAGTACTTGCAGGGCAACAGCGCGCGCCCTGGTTCGGGATTTCATTAAGCCTCGCCGTCCTTATAATCAATATCTTCGATATGGATGTTCACTTCTCCGACTTCCATGCCGACCATTTCTTGAATTGCGCGCGCGACTTGCTGTTGCACGTTGCGGCTGACTTCGCGGATGTTTACATCCTGTAACAAAACGAGATGCAAATCCGCGTACACGGTATTCTCATGCGTCTCGATGCGGACGCCGTCATTGGCTCCGCGTTTGAAAAAACGATTCACGCCGCCGGAGACAGGCGCGAGTCTGCTCACGCCCGGCACATCCAATGCGGCAAGTTTGGCAATGGTGGTAAGCACATCGGGGGAAACGGTTGTTTTGCCCTGGGTATCTTCTGACATTCTTTCTCCTTTATTACATCATCGCTATTCCGCCATCTATGCCTAGCGTCTGACCGGTAATATACGCGGCTTGGTCAGATGCAAGGAAGGCGGCGGCATAGGCAATTTCTTCGGCTTTGCCTTTACGTCCAAGCGGTACCATTTTAATTGCATTTTCCAATGTTTCGGGCGGAATGGCGTCGAGAATTTCGGTATCCACAAATCCCGGCGCAAGCGCGTTGACTGTGATATTTCGCGTGGCGACTTCGCGCGCAAGCGCTTTTGTGAATCCAATTTGACCGGCTTTCGAGGCGGAATAATTCGTCTGTCCACCGTTCCCCATTTGACCCGCCACAGATGCCATGTTGATAATACGCCCGGTGCGTTTGCGCATCATGTGTTTGACGGCGGCTTTTGAGCAATTGAACGTGCTTTTCAAATTGGTATTGATAACCGCGTCCCAATCGGCTTCCGGCATCATCATTATCAATTGGTCGCGGGTGATGCCTGCGTTGTTGACGAGGATACTTAAATCTCCAAACGTCTCGATGGTGAATTTTATCAACGCCTCAGCTTGTTTGAAGTCGGAAACATCCGCTTGGTGCGCGGCGGCTTTTCCGCCTGCTTCCTGAATTTTCTTTACCACTTCTTCAGCCGCCTCGGGCGATTTGTTGTAGTTGACGACAACCGCCGCGCCGCGCGCTGCAAATTCCAATGCGATGGCGCGTCCAATGCCGCGCGACCCGCCAGTGACGAGCGCTACTTTATTCTCTAAAGATAAACTGGACATAAAAATACTCCTGTGGGGAAATTATACTTCATGTATGAATAACCCTATCTTTTTGATTTGGGAACGATTATTTGTTTGCGCGTATCCCAAATGCAAGCGCCGCGCCGCCGCCCAAGGCAAGTACAGCCGCCCACAGAAATGCATCTTGCCAAAAGCGGATGGGAAAGAGGCGAATCAGCGTATCTGAATAATAGAACAGCCAGGAATCACCTTCAAAGAAGATTTGGTGGAAGAAAGCAAAGAATCCCCAGAAAATATCGGGGTTGATGAGAATGCCCGCGCCGGCAATTAATCCCAACCCGGCGGCAAAGTAGATCATCCACAAGCCGCCGCGCTGTAGTCCGCCCAGATATTCTGGCATCCACTTCTGCTTCCACGCGGTCAACGCGATTGCAGCCAACACGGCAAGCGAAACATACCACGCGCGCAAAGAGCCTTGCACCACGTTTTTGACATCTGCCATGTGATTGAGTTCGCGCCCGTTATAGATTGGCATTCCGTCGTCGAATTGCAGCAGCGCAAGGTAGGAAATATCCGCGCTGTTGACGAGATACTCCACCGAAGGTTTTGCCCAGCGCAGCCGCTCCTGCTGTGTAAACCCATACGGGTCAGCAGGGAAGTAAGGCATGTTGTATTCGATGTTGTAATAAATCGGCGTGAGTAGAATCCGCAGCGCGGCGCCGAGCAATGCAAGCGGGGTGAGGAGTGAAATGAGATAAGAGAGGAATGTTTTCATAAAATTATTGCAGGTATTCTAATCCGCCTTGAAGGACAAACCTTACTGTCATGTCATTTACAATCCATTCGATGGGAGCGAGGTCATCGGTGAAGACAGTGGTTGTTGTGTATCCGTCTTGTAGGTTTGAGTAGGTAGCCGCCATGGTGGTCATTAACAGCGGATGGATGCTTTTATCCTGCGAAATGGCAATCAGGTTGGCGACAAAATTCTCTTTGGTGGTGGGCTGCATGGTGGCAAAAATCATGGTATTCAATGTGCCGGGGATATCCATGATGTGAATGGATGGGAACTGCGTAGCCATGGTCGTTGCAAGCCCATCTATCAGGCGGCGGTCACCGGGGGTAGAGCCGACATTGATGGTCAGCACGCCGTCTGGATTGAGGTGCGAAGCGATGATGCCAAAAAATTCCTGGGTGGTCATGTGGGCGGGGATGTATGGCGGGCGATAAGCGTCTACCGCGATGATGTCGTATTTGTAAGGGCTGCGTTCCAAGTTCAACCTGCCGTCGCCGATATAAACATTGAGGTTGGGTAAATTTAACCCAAAATATTTTTTGCCGACTTCGACGATTTTTCCATCGAGTTCAAACCCGTCAATGGGAATGTTCCCATAAATGGCGGTTGCCTGACGCGCAGCTGTCCCCGCGGCAAGCCCGACAATTGCCATGCGTTTCACATCCTGCGGTTTGCGGTTTGCGTAGAAATACGGTCCGACTGAAAATTGATCCCAAGGTCCGCCATGTTGCAAAGTGTCAGGGTGATAAATGGAGTGAAATCCCTGACCGTCGTTTAGTCGCAAAAGTGTATAGCCATTTTCTTGTTGTACTTGAATATAGTTGTACGCGGATTCCGTTTCGTAAATCTGCCCCGTGTTGTTTTTGAGCGATTGTCCCGCGAAGAGCGTAGCGATGAGGATAAGGGCTGCGGGCATCCAGAGTAATTTAACCATCTCTTTTTTACCCGCAAAACGGAAAAGACCGATCAGCGCGACAATGAGCAGGAATAACCCGAACGATAAAAATGTCAGCCGCGTTCCAATGGTGGGGATGGTGACAAGCGTCGGCAAAAAAGTCCCAATGAATGAGCCAAGCGTCGAGATGGCGTAAATCTGCCCCGATACTTTTCCTGCGGTGGAAGCGTCTTCCACAGAGAGGCGAATCGCAAAAGGGGAAATTGCGCCAAGCAAGGTAATCGGCACGCTGAATAGAATCAGCACAACGATAAACGAACCCGCCATGATGCCGACATTCAATACTTGAAATGCGCTGGCGGCATATTTTAGAACAGGACTCGCAATATACGGCACAAGCCCAATGGTGAACGCGCCCCACGCGAGGACGCGATACATTGCGCGCGGCGTTGGGTCTTGGTCAGCCCATTTGCCGCCGAGGAAATATCCCAGCGTCAGGTAGATAAGAATCAGCCCGATGATGCTTGCCCATACAAGGTTGCTTGTACCAAAGACATTGCCAATTAACCGTGAGGCTGCAAGTTCAGATGCAAGCGTGGTCATGCCAGAGGCAAAAACTGTAAAAAGCAGATAACGCTTCATTTATTGAATGTTCTCCAACCCCAACTCGATTAACTTCTCGCGTGTTGGCATTCCCGTTTCTGCGTCCCATCCGCGCGCTTGATAATACGCGGATAGCATGGCTTCCACATCGGGGACGAATCCCGCCGCGCCGCCTTCCTGATACGGTTCGAGCAGCGCCTTGGGCAGTTTATCGTTCGCGCGCGTGAGTCCCATGCGCGCGTTGATTAATCTTTTAAGATTCCATCCGCGCTCGCCGCACTTCATCATGTCGTCAATCGTCCAATTGAATCCACACGCGGCATTGACCAAATCCACCTGCATCTGCGGATCGACATTCGCAAAAATGCACATCACAAACGAATTGAAAAACGCGCGCCAGTTTTGATGCTTCGCCACATTCGCGGCTTTCTCTGCCTGCGCGTGACGATCAAAATATTCGATGCCGATGCTCTCGTAAGTGTGACCCCAATCCACAAAGAAATAATCCGATTGATTATGACACGCTCCGCGCGGACTGGTTGCGTAAGAAATTGCCATGCCCGAAACCCCGCGCGGGTCATGTCCCGCGACTTCGAGTCCGTTCACCTGCACGGCTTCATCTTCCACACCAAAGGCGGCGCCAAAAGCGCGCGAACCTTTGGCAAGCAAATCACCGATGCCCTCGCGCCGCGCAATCTTATGAAGCAAAGCGCTGGCAGCAGAGAAATTTCCCCACGTCAACTCAAGTCCATCCACATCCTGTTTGGTCACCTTGCCCATTTCATACAACCGAAACGCCAAGCCAATCGTATTCGACGCGCTGATCGAATCCATGCCGTAGCGGTCGCATAACTCGCCAAGTTTCACCACTTCATTCAAATCATCAACCAACAGGTTGGGACCAAACCCGACAATCGTTTCATATTCGGGACCTTTGCGCTTGACGCCATCGCCCAAATTCACCACGCGCCCGCACGCAATCACGCATCCCTGACAGGCAGCCTTGCCGACCAAAATACTTTCCGCCATCTTCGAGCCGGAGATATTGTCCGCGCTTGGGAACGCGCCCTGATGATAATACTTCGAAGGCATCGCGCCCATATACTCGGCATAATTCGCCGCGCCCGCCGTGCCAAGTTCGTGCATGATCTTCGCTTCGTTATCATGCTTCAAATTTCGATTCGCTTCGGAACGCAGCGCGGAATATTTTTCCATATCCGCAACTTCGATTTTATTTTTTCCATACACCGCAACCGCTTTCAGATTCTTCGCACCCATCACCGCGCCAAGCCCTGTGCGTCCCGCCATGCGCCCGTGGTCACAGCCGATGGAAGCATAAAGCACGCCGTTCTCGCCTGCTTCTCCAATGACCATGACTCTTGCGCCTTTGACCTGGACTTCCGCGCGAATTTTTTCCTGCGCTTCATACAGATCAAGCCCCCAAACTTGCGCGGCATCCCTTACCTCGAATTTTCCCTCATTCACCCAAACATATACCGGCTTCGGAGATTTCCCCGTGACCCACAAGCCGTCATACCCAGCCTTGCGGAGTTCCGGTCCCCAAAAGCCGCCAACATTCGATTCAGCCCACAACCCCGTCGCGGGACTTTTTCCGCACACGACAAATCTGCTGGTGGTCGGTCCATTTGTGCCGGTCAGCGCGCCGGTCAAAAACAGCAGCGGAGATTCCTCCGAAAGCGGATTTAACTCGCGCGTCAGGTGGGGATATAAAATCCGCGCGGCAAGCGAAGCCCCGCCAAGAAAATTCTGCTCCCATTCTTTTGGGATAATAAATTCTTCGGTGGTTTGAGTGGTCAGGTTTATTTTGAGTATGGGTTGCATGGGTTTCCGTACAAACTAAAGTTTGCTCTACACAATTTCCTTCGTCACTTCCTGCGCGCAGCGGACAAAATCCAAAACCGTCG
>DZBA01000325.1 GCA_022729775.1 Anaerolinea thermophila
ATAATAATAAAAAAGCGCGCCCGGTCATACCCGCAACCGGACACGCTTTTCATGGATAAGTGGATATATCCATTTGGGGGTATTCTATTCAGCGTAAATTTTTTCCCTCAAAGCAATGGAAACCGCCTCGGTTCGATTATTCACCCCCAGTTTTTGGTACAGCCCGGAAAGCGCCTGCTTAACCGTGGACGGCTGAATATGCAGCATCACCGCCATCTGCTTGGTAGATTTTCCCTGTACGAGCAAATTCAACACGTCCTTTTCGCGCGGGCTGAGTTTGACATCGCCGCGTGCGGCTTGTGATTCAGATGTGTGTATTGGCGGCGTTTCGGGCTTGCTCATCAGGATGTTCAGCGCGTCGGGGTCAAGGGCTACCTGCCCGACATGCACCTGCCGAATCGCGCTGATCAACTCATCCGCGCCGACATCCTTATACAGAAAGCCGCGCGCGCCTGCCTCAAATGTCTGGCGGATCAAGTGCGCGTCGGGGAAGGAGGTCAGCGCGATGATGTTCACCGATGCGTTTCCAGCGCGAATGGCGCGGATGGCTTCAATGCCGCCGACTTCCGGCATGACAACATCCATCAGAATCACATCCGGGCGCAGGTCTTGCGCCATGGCAATGGCTTGCGCGCCGTCTTCGGCTTCACCTACCATCTCAAAATCGGGGATGCCTTGAATCAAGGTCGAGAGTCCCTTGCGTACCATCAAGTGATCGTCGGCAATTAAAATGCGAATTGTTTTTGAATCGTTCATGTTTACTCCCTCTTCCAATACACGGTAACGGATGTGCCAATGCCGGGCTGCGAAATAATCGCCAGTTCCACGCCCGCCAGGTCTGCGCGCTCGCGCATAATCTGTAAGCCAAAATGGTCATCTTGCGCCTTATCAAGCATAAATCCCTTACCATCATCCTGAACTATCATCTCCAGGTCTTGATTGTTTTCGCGCAAAATACATTGGATGTTGGCAGGCTTGCCATGTTTGATGGCGTTGCTCATTGCCTCCTGCGCGATGCGATAAAACGCAATCTTAATTTCCGGCGGCAGTTCAAGGTCATCCACGTGGCATTGAAAGACAAGGTTGGCGTTGGTGCGCGCAGTGCCAGAGTCGATTAAGTTTGCCAGCAGGTTGTTCAAATTGACATTAGCCAGCGCGTTGTTCCGCAGTTCCACCAAGACCAGGCGAATTTCGCCGCTTGCCGAACGCACAAGCCGGTCAAGGTCAACCAGCGAGCGGGAAAAAGAATCGGACTGGCGATCTGGCTGGCGCAGGAGAGTCGCCGCGGTTAATCGGGCTGAGAAAAGCGTCTGACTGACCGCGTCGTGCAAGTCACTGGCGATGCGCTGCCGTTCTTCCAAAAGGGTGATTTCACGGCTGTATTTTTCATTTGCCTCTTCCATGCGTTTGCGTTCGGTAATATCCTGCAAAATACCGTAATAAAGATGGCGTTCATTCAGGCGCAGAATTTTCACCCATACGCGCACATTCCGTATTTCACCTTGCTTTGTGCGGTGCAAGGTTTCGAAGTCATCGCCGCCCTGCTCGATAATTCTTTGCAGGTGTTCGCGCAGGTGTTCGCCTTGTTCCAACGCCTCGTAATCAACAATACTTTTTTCGGTGAATTCCGCGCGGGTATAGCCCAGCTGTTTGCTGGCGGTTTCATTCGCTTCGATGGTTTTGCCCGTTTCAAGGTCTGCAAGCAAAACGCCATAGGGTGACTGCTCGAACAGCACGCGATAACGCGCCTCGGCATCTTGCAATGCCTTGACCTGCCGGGACTCGGTAATGTCGTGTCCATATAAATTTGCATACCCAGCAGATACGATGGGCGCAACATGGAAAGCGTACAGCCTTTCGCCATGTTCCAGATCAAACGCCGACATCTTTCCGCTTTGCATGGATTGAAGCGCGGCGTCTTGAATCACAGCGGGCGCTGCCTTGCCAACTTCCAGATCCCACTGTGAAAGCAGGCGCGAGCCTGCCTCGTTGATATAAAGCAGCCTGCCATCCCGCGCAACGCGCAGCACAGGGTTTGGGTCTTCTGCCGGGAATTTTGCAAGAAACTGAATTTGTTCCTCTGCGTGTTTGCGCGCGGTAATGTCTGAAACAACGCCAATCAAACGCGAAGGCTCGCCGCGTTCATTTCTAATCACAAATTTTCTATCCGCGATCCAACGCGCCTCGCCGCCGCGCAAAAGAATGCGATATTCAACAGCGGCTTTGCTTTCGCGCATCAAGGTCTCGCTGGAGGCGCGCGCGATATGCAGGTCATCTGGGTGGCAAACCTCGATCCAAAAATTTGGGTTTGCCACCATTTCTTCGATGGGGATGGCGTAGATGCGTTCCATCAACGGGCTAAGGAAAACGAATTGTCCCGATAAATTGGAAGACCAGACCGCGTCGCGCACGTTTTCCAATACGTAGCGGAAGCGTTCTTCGCTCTCTCGCACGGCTTCTTCTGCATTTTTGCGTTCGGTGATATCGCGTCCCACCGCTTGATGTTCGATGAGGTTCCCCGCCGCGTCATAAATGCCGCGATGCGTCCACTTTTGCCAGCGGATTTTTCCATCAGGCTTAATGATGCGATGTTCGTAAACAACCACAGGGGATTGAAAAGTGATTTCAGAATTCTTCGCAATGACAAGCGAAAGGTCAGGCTCTGGAATGTGCGGAAGAAAATTGGTGTTGATGAGTTGCTGCGCGGTCTGGTCATAATAACGCGCATACGCCTCGTTGACAAAAGACAGGCGTCCATCTGGCAGGTAGCGGCAGATGAGTTCCGTCTGGTCTTCGAGAATGGAGCGATAACGCGCTTCGCTATGGCGCAAGGCTTCGAGCGCGGTCTCGCGTTGAGTCTCTGCGCGCTTGCGTTCGGTAATATCCCAAATTAAATCCGCAAGGCGCGAGGCGTAAGCCACATCGTTCTCTGTATAATCCAACGCTTTATTTCCAACGCCGATGATCGCTGCCATTTTTTGGTTGCGCATAATGGGAAAAACCATCTCGCGGATGACCGGCGCGTGACCTTGCGGCAATCCCCGCCGGTGTGGAAGGCTTTCATAATCATTGTGGATGATTGGGCGTTTCTCGCGCACGCAATCCACCCACACGCCTGCCAGGTCAATGTTGTAGTGATGTCCCTTGCCTTCAGCCGTACACATTTCTTTCAGCGTGCGCGTTGACCACGCTTGCAGCGAAAGCGTGCATTGGTCTGGCTCGACAAAGTGAAAGAATCCAATGGGGCTGCTCGTCAACGCGCAAAGTTCATCCAACGCGTTTTGGAGCAGGTCGCTCAAAGAATGTCCCGACGCAAATTCGGTGATGCGCAGCCGCGCTTGCAGGATATCTTCCGCGTGTTTTTGTTCGGTGATGTCAATGGCAGTGATGTGAGATATCCCGCCTTGTTTGTTTAACGTATCAGAGTAAGTTGCCTCGAGACGCACCCAGATTAGCTCGCGCTCATTCTTTATCAAGGCGAGTTCGCAACTTCCCTTTGCCTGGGTTTGAAATGTGGACTCGAAAAAATGGTCAAACGCCGGCAGGGATTCAACAGAGATAAGCGCGCGGAAACGCCGTTCAATCAGGTCTTTACGTTCCACACCCAACATTTGCGCGCCGCTCAAATTCGCTTGAAGGATGATGCCATTGCGGCTGATGGTGAAGTACCCCATAGGCGCAAAGTCGTACAAATCTGTATATTGACGCAGGACAGTTTGCATTTCAGCCAGCGAGCGAATCAACATTTCATTGCGCATCTCCAGCTTGTGGGCATGCCGTTGCGATGACGCCGCATCCACGCGGCGGCGCAAAGTTACAGATGAAACCCTGGCTTTTTTTTCCTGATAAAGATTTTTTTTGACAGACATGACTCTCTCGCTACATGATAGCCCATTGAAAATATTTCTTAAAAGATTTTACCCCAAGTGACACATCTATTTGCTTCATGTTATAC
>DZBA01000326.1 GCA_022729775.1 Anaerolinea thermophila
ATCGAGCCGCTTACCGTCCCAATCCAGTTTGTCCCAGCGGACAACTGTCTCAAGGTACTCAGTGCGTTTCTTGCCTTTGTCGGTTGGATGATCAGCCTCGCCAGTCAGTACTTTCAAACGTCCCTGCCCCGCCGATTCGTGAAGATGAGATTGCCAATCGGCAACCATCGCCTCGATGATCTCGGATTCATAAAGACGTCTATTTCCATTCACAACATTCGCCACGATCAACTCATTGATTCGTATGCGGCGCGTCCCCTTCTTCTCTTCGTTCGCCTCAAGCAGTTCGATCCGTCCTGGCTCAATCGCCTCCTCGAAGCGCGTTCCACCTTTCTTCTTGCTCTCGGTGATTGCGCTCTGTGGCTGATAGGTCAACTCCACGATCTCCCACGCATCCCGCGCCGCGAAGGTGTACGCATCTCCCGCCCGCGAATAAGTCACCTTGAAATACTCATCGCTTTTCAAATCTGCGCCATTCCAGGAGCGCACAATCGCATAATCCACGAAAATTTCTTCAACATAAAAACTGGGACCGTTCTCCACATAGGGGAACTGCGCCCTGAAAGCATCGCGGATCAACTGCATCGTGTAATCCATGCTGCCCTTTACCAATTCCTCGATCACTTTGCCTTTACCAATTTTTTTAGCCATGGTTTTTCTCCTAATCACCTAATAACTATTTACCGAAAATAATTCTTCCGCATTCACAACAATCGCTTCCGAACTCGCGGTCTTCATATCCCCGCCATCATCCTCGATCATCTGTACACCGCCGCTGACGGTATCCACATCATCATCGTGGCGTCCCTTCGGGAATGACGTTGCCTCGCGGATAAAATCCAAATTCCACGCGCCGCGCACCAGCTTCACACGTCCCTGCTTTGCGCGTCGTTGCCACGGTCGCGCCCGCTCAACCTTATCTCCAACAGCCTTCACGCCGCGGATTCGTACCCGCACCAATGTGCGGTCCTTCAAAAAATCCTTTACAACAAGCAATTGAAAAGCATTCTCTTCAATGCCCCATTCGGTATTGAGTTCGTCATCCGAAAGCATCGCGGTTTTGATTTGCGCCAAAAATTCATCCAACTCGCGCACCTTGATCCGATCACGCAAAATCAGGTCGCCTGTTTTATCGTCAAAGGCTACGGCAATGCTTGAATTTTTATCGCTGGTTTTTGTCTCACCCAAAGCCAGATCGCAATAGCGATACCACTGCAAACCTTCGGGGGCTTTCTCGATATACCCAAAATCAACATCATCAAAGAACTCACCCGCAGCCATGCGCGGCATCTGTTGAAAGATGGATTCAAAATCCTGATCCATCATATTTGCGCGTGTGTTTGCCAACTTCTTCGCATCCGAACGCTCTGGCCACAATGGTTCACCTGGCTTGCGTCCCAACGGATCGCCATCCGCAGCCATGGGAATGTAAATCCCGCGCAATAAATTCTCGCGGTATTCCGCTTCCGTCTTCGGATATTTATCCTCATCCAAAGCGATTGCTGGCAGGAACACAACATCCCACTGATCCGATTCAGCGTCGCCGATCATCTGCGTCAACAGTTGACCCGCCAAATCTTCCTGATCCCAGCGCGTGTGCATAATAATGATCGCCGCGCCTGGCGTATTTGCAACGCGCGGATAAATAACTGAGCGATACCAACTCATCACCTTGCGGCGATAGGCTTCACTCTCCGCATCTTCGCGGCTCTTGAACGGGTCATCGATCACCACCAGGTTCGCAGGGCGTCCCGTGATACCGCCGCCAACACCAGCCGCGAAAACAGATCCGCGATGGTCTTTCAAATTCCATGAGACCACCGATCTGCTCTCGGGGCTGAGTTCGACTGGTTCATCCACCGCAGAGCGCGCGCCAAAGATATTTGCATAAGCATCACTGCCAACATAATTGCGTGTGTAACGGCTGTTTTCCGTAGCCAGGTCAGCGCCGTAGGATGTCAGGATAATGCGCGTGTCAGGCAAATCACCCAACAGCCACGAAGGAAATAAACGGCTCGCCTGTTCTGTTTTTCCATATTGCGCTGGCTCGCAGATCAACAAACGCCCGATTCCCTCTGCGCCTTTTGTTTCGATAAACCGCTTCACCTGCTCAAGTTTTTCAGCCAGATAAATGTGATGTCTGGCTGGTTGATACCAGGGAGCCACATACACGCTGTAATCAATGAGATGACGACGCGCCAATTCACGCCGAGCCATTTCAGCCCGTGCGCTATCTGGTGATATCTTCAACCGCGCCGCCGCATTTGCCATTATTCGTTTCCTTGCTCTTCTCCCTCCAAATGGTGTTCTTCCATTTGGGGGGATACCTCTGTACTCAGAGGCAGGGGGGTCGCTCGTCTCTCCAATTCATGCTTTGCCGCACCTGCAATATCCCGTAGCTCGTCATCGCTCAAATCGGTTTCATCCATATTGCTCTTGCTCAATTTCTTCGCAATCTCCGCCGTGATCTTCGATGACGGCGTATAAATTCCGCCCATCTCAAACATCAGCTTGCGGTCTGCATGACCCTTGTAATCTGACTCAGTTGCAACTTCCACCATCGCATTCAACGCATCAGGCAAAGCGTCAAAAATGATCGAGCCTTGCAGCATTGAAATCGTTTCGTCAATCGTGTCGTTCTTCTTGCGCCACGTGGCAATCGCGCGGTCTGAAGTCAAACCAAGGCATTTGACCGCAAGCTCTTCTTGTGTCTCTGGCCAACGGTATTTTTTCGGCTGTGACGCCCATGCGATATAAACAGCCACACGCCATTTCCAACCACCTTGATTCAAACGTTTGAATAAATCCATCCAGCGCGGCTCAACATCGCGCTCGCCAGTAATCTCATCCTTTTCAATGATCTTATTGGTATCAACGTCCTTGACGCGGATTTTTTGAATGATTGGCTCTTTCATCCTCAAAGCCGAAAGCGCCGCAAGCGCGGCTTCACTCGAAAGCCTCTCGTCTTGCTGGGCGGCTTCCTCGATGCCAACCAGGTCAAACCCGAGTGGCAACTGATAAACTGGTTTTTCCAAACGTCCGTTGTTCATTATTTTTTCAAACCTTTGAGTGCATCAGCAATCCGATTGAGCGCATCAGCGATCTTGTCCGTGCTGGTTTGCAAGGGGATTACTTCCACATATTCAATCGATTTGTCTCGCTCTGCAACGCGCAAATATTCGGGCTTGAGTGGGTTTTGTGGAATAAGCGAAGCGTATGGAACGCCATCAATATTTAGGATTGCATCCGCATATAAAACATTGCCGCGCTTTTCAGATCTCATCTTCAACGCACCCTGGCTATCTGGACCAGGACGGTCATTGATATTCACACCGTTCTTTACTTTCACGATCAACTTATATAAAGGTTCATTCATATTTACTCACTTTCCATTTTGACTATTTTTTACCGATCTTCTTTGCGTCGCTTCATACCGGCTTGCTCTGCTGATCTCTCGCGCATAGTCACGATGCTTTCCTGCACAAATCGGGCATGGTCGCTATGGTTGATGGACAACACAGAGAGACGTTCATTATTGGTTGTAATCGCAACAGTCATTTCATGTACTGCGCTATTCATGCTCTCGATAATTCGCGTCTGTCGTTCATCATTCTCTAGCGTCCGTTCCTCCAGCTTTTTTAGCCTCTCTCTATCCGCATTGATCCGCCGTACATTTTCTGGATACACGCGGTCTCGCAAAAAAGGAAAAAGCTCCTTCCATAGGATATAAATCAAAAAACCGATCCAGCCATTTTGCTGGAGGAACGTTTCCATAAACGATTATTTTCCAGACCAGTTATCGAAGATGCGCTTGAGCAAAAGGTTATAGATCAACGTCGCAAACGAAACAGACGGAGCCAGTGCAATCAACAGCGCGGTGAACCAGCCGAAGACCGCAGACACAAATGTCACAGGATCGCTGAATTCGGCAAGCGCAGGAATAA
>DZBA01000327.1 GCA_022729775.1 Anaerolinea thermophila
CCATTTTCTCCACAAGTTCACGAAAGTAGGCGCTGTTGGCGGCAAGATCGGGGCTGCGGCGATGCAGCCCGCCGCCCATTAAAAAGATGACATCGCGCCCGTAGATTGCCAGCATTTCTGGAATGCGTTCCAGGGTCATGCCGCCGCCGGGGCTGGGGAAGATGAACTTCATTTCCGCCAGCGGGGCTTCGGTGCCTTCCACAATGGATGCGCATTCTTCTTTGGAGAAGGAGAAACGCCCGCCCCAAGAGGGGAAAACGGCGGCATCTGCGCCGAATAGACGCGGCATGAGTCCGTACAGCGCATAATGTGAAATGCCAGAATCAGGTGAGGCGGTGAATGAGCCAATCAGCGCGGGGTGAGACATAATGGGCAGGTTGAGTCGGTCGTCATCGGCGAGCATTCGCATGGTGTCCCAGCCGATCAGACCTGGGCAAACGAGCAATGCGCCTGCGCCCAATTCTTTTGCAAACAGGGCGCGTTCCAAAATCTCATCGGCGGGGGCAGAGATGTGCGGCATGTACAGGCTGTGATAGCCTGTGACGGCGTTGGCTTCGTGTACGGCTTCGGCGCAGGCTTGTACCCGTTCTTTAAAGACGGCAAACGGTTGGTTCGCCAGCCCGTGATCGTCTTTGATTAGGTCTATGCCGCCGTGCGCAAAATCTTTTGCCAGCCGTGCAAGTTCTCTGGCGCTGTATCCCATGGGTTTGAGCGCAGTGCAAAGCAGGGGGCGGCTGGGGGTTTGCAGTAGTTGCCGCAGACCGCTGCGCCCAAAGCGCGGTCCGCGTTTGGCTGCCATGGCAGGCGGCAGGCTAAACGATTCGACCCGCACGCCTTTTTGAATGCTGGTATTGCCGAAGACCACGTTTATAAATTGGGTGGTTTCATCGCCCGCCGATTCGGCGGCGTAGGAAATAATCACCCGCCATTTTTCTGCGCTTTCGGTGGGAATTACTTCTTGCACCTGTCCGACAATTTTGTCCAGAATGTCGCCTTTTGGGGTTAGGTCGGCGGGGAATTCCACCGTCTGCTCGAAGGCTATTTCTACGGCGCGTTGGCGGGCGGCGGGTTCGTCTTCGGCGATCAGGCTATATTCCACGCGAAAGCGCTGCCCGCTGAGGGGGACGGAGACGGAGGGCAATCTCACAGCGCCTCTGCTTTGGATGTTGAGTGAACCGCTTGCAGGCGCACGGCTTGTAAATCTTCTTCGTGAATGTTGAGGTTTTCGCCGATTTGTTTTTCCACCGCGCGGACGAGGGCGAGCGCGTCCAAGCCGAGGTGTTTCATCAGGTAGGGGCGGCTTGCGCCATGTGCGAAGGTGTCGGGGATGCCGAGTCGGGTCAGTTTGCGCCCTACGCCGTTTTCTGCCATGACCTCGGCGACCGCGCTGCCCAGCCCGCCGATGATGGTGTGGTTCTCGAAGGTGATGACTCCCTTGCGCGCAGCGGATGCCGCCTCCAGCACGGCGGGGTCGCTGAACGGTTTGAGGGTGGAAATATGCAGGTGGTTTATTTCCACGCCGCGTTCTTTTAGCACAGAGGCGGCGCGCAGCGATTCTTCGGTGCTGATGCCAGAGGAAAAGAGGGTAATGTCTTTGCCCGTGCTAAGTTGGCGGGCGGTGTTGAATTGGAACGGTTCGCTTGCGTCAAAGAGGCGCGGCACTTCGCCGCGCAACATGCGCAAGTACACGGGACCGTTCACCGCCTGCACCGAATCCAGCACGCTTTCAATTTCGGTCACGTCGCCCACTTCAATGATGGTCATGTTGGGCAGGGCGCGCATCAGCGCCACGTCTTCAATTGCCTGGTGGGTAATTCCGCCGGGGGTCAGAATGCCGGGTAGAAATCCCACCAAACGGACGGGCAGGTTGGGGTAGGCAATGGAGTTGCAAATTTGGTCATACGAGCGGCGGTAGATGAAGACGGCAAAGGTGTGAATGTAGGGGAAGAAGCCTTCGCGCGCCATGCCGCCCGCCATGCTGTGCATGTGCTGTTCGGTCAGCCCCATCGAGAAGAATCGGTTGGGATAGGCTTTTTGGAACAAATCCACTTCGACCGAGGAGGTTAAGTCGGCGGAGTAGACGACCACTTCGGGTTTATCTGCCGCCCAGTTTTTGAAGGTCTTTGCGTAAACCTTGGTCAGAATTTCCATCTTATTTTCCTCCGTTGGTCATTGCGGCGTAATCTTGGGCATAGCCTTCGCGCTCTTCGGGGGAGGTAAAGCGCAGGTAGTGCAGTTTGGGCGCGCGCGATTGCAGGCGCGGCAGCCCTCGGCAGGGGTCGGTCTTTGCCAGCACGATCAGCGGGCGACCATCGCGCGGCAGTTCGGCGGGGGCAGCGAGGGCGTTTAAGTCGTGACCATCCACGCTGAAGGTGCGCATTCCAAAGGCTTCCAGTTTGGTATGCAGCGGGTCAATGTCCAGCACGTCACACATGCAGCCGTCACATTGCTGACCGTTGATGTCTACATAAACGCCCATGTTGTCGAGTTTGTAGAAAGTCATTAATTGCAGGGCTTCCCAGGTTTGACCTTCTTGAAATTCGCCGTCAGACATATAAATCCACACGCGCCCGCTTTCGCCGCGCAGTTTGCGCGCCAGCGCAATCCCTGTTGCCTGGCTTAGGGCTTGTGCCAGCGAGCCGGAGGTTACTTCGCAGCCGGGGGAATGTTCCGCGCCGATCATTTCCACAGTTGAGCCGTCTTTGTTAAATTGCTCCAAGCCTTCGGCAGACATGCGCCCGGTTTCGATCAACACCGCATAAAGCGCCAGCGCATAATGCGCGGGTGAAAAAATAAAGCGGTCGAGGTTGGGGGCTTTTGCGCCGTTGTAGCCCGCGCCAGTAAAGTAGTGCGGGTTGGATGCGGAAGGCGCACCCGGAAAGGGGGGCGGCACCGCTGGCGAAACAGAAGGACCGAGGTTCATAATTTTTGTGTAAAGCGCGCTGAAGGTTTCGGCAGAAGAGCAAGCCTGACTCATGTATCCGCCGTTATTTTTTAACACATGATCCAGCACGCGCAAACGTACCGCATCTGCAATGCGCTGGGCTTTCGTCTGCCAGGTCTCGGTGGTGGTCGGGGAATTTGTCATTCTTCTTTTCCTGTAACTTTTTTGAATCCATCATTACATTGCATTTGCCAATTTGCGGCGCAATTCTTCATCGGGTCGGTTGATGATTCTCGTTGCATCCTTTTCGGAGATGAAGTTCGGTCCGCCGACTGCGTAAGTTCCCAGCAAAATGCGGGCAGATTTTACTGCCATGGCGGTGATGTTTTCGGCTTCTTGCGCCGACTGCCCCAGCGCCACCATGCCGTGATTGAGCAGGTAAAAGATGCGCGGGGCTTGTCCCCACTTTTGCTGGTAGTCGCGGATTTTTCCCAGCAGGCTGCGGGCAATGGGCAAGCCAGGGTCGGCGTAATCTATGATGATGGGTTCGGGTCCCAAATACAGGGCAGTTTCAGAAAATAAATGACCCAAAAGCGCCTCACGCGCATGGCGGGCGCACAAAATGGAATTTACCGCAATGGGGTGGGTGTGCGCCACAAAATTTGCGCCGCATTCACTTAAAGCCAGCGCATGAAAGACGGTTTCAATGGAAGGGTGGCGACCTGTGGGGTCAACGCGGGCGGCGGAGAGCAGGCGCTTCATGTCGTCATCGTCTGCGGGCGGGCGTTGTAGAATGTCTAAAATGGGCGCAAAGCGAACCTGGGTAAAGCCGTCTGCGTTAATTTTTTCCATCATGGCGCCGCTGGCTTTTACCCAAAAAGTTTCAGCGTCTATGCGGGCGGAGGTGTTGCCGTCGCCCAAAATAACCAGGTCGCGTTCTGGCTCGCCTAAACGGCAAGTCATGCCGACCAGCGTTTCGAGAATTGTGGAGGAAGTATTGCTCATGGCTAAATCACGCGGTCGCTTCCGCCGTCAATCGGGATTTGCGCGCCCG
>DZBA01000034.1 GCA_022729775.1 Anaerolinea thermophila
TGCCCTTGAACGCGGATTCCAATTGCTTGGGGAAGGAACTTTCCATCATCGAAAGGTTGCGGCGGATGTCCAAAATGTCGCGCATGGGTTCATTGCCCACAGGGCAAATATCCACGCACGCGCCGCAGGAGGTACACGCCCAGACCGCTTCTTCGCTAATCAATTCGGTCATCGCCACATCGCTTGTGCCGCCGCCGTTGAAGTGATAACGCTTGTTGATTTCCAGCGCGGCGGGCGATAATAATTTTCCAGTGTTATACGCGGGGCAAACTTCCTGACAGCGGAAACACATGATACAGGCGTAGCTGTCCATGATTTGTTCCCAGCCGAGGTCTTTCATTTTTGCCGCGCCAAATTGTTCGATGGTCTGGTCATCGAGGTTGATGTAACTTAACTCGCCAATTGATTTTCGTTCTGGTTTCAACGCGAAATTAATCGGCGCGAAGAAGACGTGAATATGTTTTGAATACGGGAAATATGGAAGGAACGCGACCACTGCGCCGATGGATAGCCAAAACGCGATGTGTTCACCGACAACCAGCGCGGTTGGATGCACGCCCACGAACAGCTGCGACACCGCGGAGATGGTCGGCTGCCACGGGTCGCTGTGACCTTTCAGCGCGAGGGCAAACGCTTCGCTCAGATAGCGGCTTGCGTTATGGATGAAGATAAAGCCCGCGACGATGGCGGAATCGCGGGTGATTCCCCAGCGCGCTTTTTCGTTAAGCAGAGTCTTCTCGCGCGTGGATAATGTCGCGGGGCGGAGAATGAATCGCCTGACAGCCATTGCCACAATGCCGACGATGATCAGAACGTTGAAAATATCCGCGATGAGGCGATACACGTCACCGAATAATCCCGTCTCTTCGAGAAGTTTGAATCCCGTGTATGCGTAGATTAAATCGGCGAGGTTGATGAGTAGAAAAGAGAGGAAGCCCCAGCCGATAAGTCCGTGCATAATGCTTGGAATTAGCCTGAAACGAAAAACGGGCTGGAACAACCCAACTTTGACGATGAGTTCTCCAATCCGTTTTTGAATGACAGACCAGTCAACTTTCCCTTGTCCGCTGCCGATGTGACCGACAATGCGCATTGCGCCTTTGTAGGTGAAATAGAGTGAAGCAAGTGTGGCAATTACAAAGAGGATTTTTTCCGCAAGTGTAAGCATGTCGCCTCCGAGTGTTTTGTGTTTGGCAATTTATGTTGCCATGCAAATCATTGTCGCTGTACAGTTTAGCACAAATTTAAGTGACAGGCTCGAAAGCCGTCAGGTTATTCCAAATGTTGGTGTTCAATTGCTCACGCTGGGATTGGGCGAATTCCCAAAATAGCGATTGCGCGCGCGTGAACGGATAGTTGACATGCCGCGCAATGAAGACGGTGCGCTTGAGGTCCATGCCGGTCACTTCGACTTTTTTCACGCGACCAAACGCGAGTCCGCGCGCGGCGACCATCTCGGAGACGAAGGCAATTCCCACGCCGCATTCCACCGCCATTTCGATTGCGTCGGAGCTGCCCAGTTCCATGGTGACGTTGAGCATGTCCGGCGAGATGCTAAATTTTTTGAGCTCTTGCATGACCGTCTCACAAGTGCCGGAAACTTCTTCGCGCATGATGATTTTTTGGTCAAGCAGGTCATCTGGCGTGGCGCGCCCGTAGGCTGCCCAGGTGTGGTTCGTGGGGACGATTAAAAAAATACGGTCATCGAACAAGGGCTGACATTCGATGTCGCGGTGTTCGATGATTTTGCTCGAAACGCCCATTGGAATTTTTTGCGATAATAATCGCTCTATAACATTATCGCGCGACATGACTTTTACGCGCGGATGCACGGCTGGGTATTGTTCTTGAAACATCGAAAGCAGCGGCGGCATGAGATACTTCCCCGCAGAGGTGGAACACGCAATTAACAAGTCGCCGCCGACTTTGTGATTGATGTTGTGCAGGTTGTCTTCCAACAGGCGCGCGGAGCGCAGGACTTCCCGCGCCATAGGCAGCAGGCTTTCGCCTGCTTCGCTTAATGCAATGGAACGTCCGCGCCGCAGGAAGAGTTCTATGTTGTAGGCTTGTTCGATGGCTTGGATGTGCTGGCTGACCGCAGACTGCGACATGTGCAGTCTTTTGGCTGCCTGCGAGAAGTTGTTTTCCTCCGCCGCTGCCAGAAATACGCGCAGGGATGAAAGTTCGATCACTTTTCTCTCCGGTTTCTGTAATAAGTCTCTATAACATTTTTCTTCCGTTAGCATAAGTTTTTCTCATCTTTCTTACCAGTGAGTATTGTCATGAATTCCATCTGACAGGGCAGTCTGCGCTTCTTATAAAACCGCCCACGAGGATTCTCTCTCGTGGGCGGTTTTTCGTTTACTTGCAGGCTAAAGCCTGCGCTCATTTAGGTTGTTTTGCGACGGGCAGTTCAGCGGCGACCCAAGCGTTCATGCCGCCCGCAAGGTTGCGGACATTGGTGTAGCCGTGCGCCATGCGCAGGTACATCATGGCAAGCGCGCCACGGTGACCGGATTGGCAGATTGACACAATCGGGGCTGCCTTATCAGCGGGCAGGGAAGCGATGCTGGCGGGCAGGGTGTTGATGACGATATGATTCACGCCTTCGATATATCCGGCAGCGTATTCTTCGTCACCGCGCAGGTCAATCATGAAGGGCGCAGCGTCCACCAGTTCTGTGTTCAAGTCGGCGCCCTTGACGGTGTAGAAACCCTCGGGCATATCTTTGAAGAAGGCTTGCAGTCCGGCTAAGCGAGTTTCATCAACGGCGGGGGCTGTTCCAGCGACGGGCGCGGCGGGAGTTCCCATTTCCACAGCGAGTTCGGCTTTCTTCCAGCCGCCAAGTCCACCAGCGAGGTTCTTGACATCGGTGTAGCCCAAGAATTGCAGGGCAGCCATGGTCAACGCGCCGCGAGCGCCGGAGGCGCAGTAGATGACGATGGGCTTGTCTTGCGCGGGGAGTTTATCCAGATTGTTGAGGACTTCGCGTACGGGGATGTTCACTGCGCCAGCGATGAAGCCGTCTTTTTCGATTTCACCGGCTTCGCGCACATCGAGCAGGAAGGGAGCGTTTTCGGCGAGGGCGGTGTTGAGGTCAGGAGCCTTGATGGTGTAGAAGCCTTCGGGGATGTTGGTGAGATATTCATCCCAAACAGCAACCCAGTTGACCCAGCCTTCCAAAGGCAGGTTCGCGGCTTTCCACGCGCCCGTTCCGCCGCCGAGGTTGCGAACATCGGTGTAACCCATCAGGCGAAGCGCCATCAAAATCATCGCGCCACGGTGACCGGAAGCGCACATCACAACGATTTTTGCGTCTTTTTCAGCGGGGACTTTATCGAGGTTGGCGAAGAAGTCGTTGAACGGAATGTTCACTGCGCCTTCAATGTAACCATCCTTGTTGAATTCATCCGCGGTGCGGACGTCAATGATGACGGGGGCTTTGTCGGCGAGTTCTTCATTCAACTTATCAGCCTTGACGGTGTAGAAATCATCAGGCATTTCAGCGAAAAAGCCATTGAGCATATCGAACAGGGCTTTGTCTTCGACGATGGCAGCGCTGTTGAGGACAGCCGGAGCCGCAGGCATGGAGCCGGTGACTACAGGTTGGTTGGCTTTCTTCCAGCCGCCAAGACCGCCGCCAATGTTACGAACATTGGTGTAGCCCAATATCTTGAGGGACGCCATCACCAAGCTGCCGCGATGACCGGAAGCGCAGTAGACTACGATGGGTTCATCAAGACCGGGAAGTTTATCCAAATTGTTGAGGACATCGCGCACGGGAATGTTCACCGCGCCTTCAATAAAGCCGTCCTTTTCGATTTCAGCAACTTCGCGCACATCGAGCAAGTAAGGGGCTTTGTCAACCATTTCCTCGCTTAATGCGGCGGGTTTGACGGTGCCAAATCCCTTGTCAGCGGGGAGGCTGGTAACTAATTCGGTAAAGAGGGCTTGCGCATCGGGACCAACTTCCACAACGGGGGCTTCGGTAACGACGGCGGGAGCCTCAGTTACTTCGGCAACAGGTTCAGCGGCGGGCGCGCCACAAGCGCTCATCACCATGCTGAGTACCATAAATAGGGCAAACAAAACTTGGAATTTCTTAGACATTGTTTCTTCTCCTTTTGAAGATTTGTTACGGGTTTATCAATTCAAGTTTGAGATAACTTGTAATTTCTTATTTCTTGGGTAATGTGTGGCAGCTATCGCAGCTGTCGTTCACATAACCCGCGTGACTTTCAGGGTACACCGACGCGCCGCGAATTCCTTTTTCGTGACATGCCACGCATGAGTTGGAGACCAAGTCCGCGTGGTCGGCTGGCTGCGGCATTGCGCCGAGATACAGTTCCGCGGGGGCGGGAATCGCATTGACAATCACATTGGCGTTTGCCGCGAGTTCTTCCGGCGTCACCTTATCGGCGGTGAGGAAAATTTCCGCGTTGCCGTGACAGGATTCGCAAGATTTATTCTGCGGGGTGTTGCGTTGGATGTTGTGCGGGGTGCTGTAAACCCATGTGGGCAGCGCGTCGAAATTGGTCAGCAGATTTTCACCATAGAACTCATAGCTGTCTTTTTCAGAAGGCACGTGGCGCACGGGGACATATTCATACGGGCGGTCTTCGCTTTGAATGGGATTGCGCCCAATGAAAAAGGTGTGATACGTTGCCTCTGTTTCAAAGAAAGGCAAACCGCTTTTTTCGCTGACCGCTACGTGACAACCATCGCAGCTGGTGTAGGTAACCGAGTGACACACCTGACACGATAACGTATCGCCGTGACGCTGGTGCATATCAATCCCATCGCCCGTGACTACTTTTTCGTGACAGTCCACGCACTTCGGGTCTTCCGCGCCGCTCAAACGATGACCATTTTCTTTCGCTTCCGCGTCCATCGTCCCATGCAGGGCTGCGCCTTCGTGACATTTCACGCAGTTCATACGCCCCTCGCGGAAGTGAACGTCGCCGGGGATGCCTTCGTTCTTTCCGAGGTATTCATTTCCCACGCGGCTGCCGTGACAAGCGGTGCAAGAGCGGGTCATGGGCGGGGTGGTTTCAAACACGTGACCGTTGAACAATCCGCCGCCGACGCTTTTTGGCTGGCTGACATGACAATCACCACAGGTGGTGTGACAGGTCGCGCAGTGATTCCCAAACATCTCTTGCAGTTTGGCGTGGTCTTCGGGGACGTTTCCGTTGCGGGTGTTGATGGCTGTCCAATAACCGGATTGGGTGTTGTGCAGCGCATTGGCGTAGGACGCGGTCTCTTCTTCATGACATTCCGCGCAGAATTTTTGCGGGTCCGCGCTTGGGTATGAAATCAAATCCGTGTGGGCGGCTTCTTTTTCTGGGGCATTTGTACCCGCATGACATTCAATGCAGGTTAACTTGCCGTGATCTGTTTCTGAAAAAGCTTCGTTATTGACAATGGCTTTTTCCCATGGCTCCAACGGAGCCACATCGCCACCTCAGCCAACGCCTTTGGATTCCCCTTCCGCCTCTACTATGGGGTCTGCGGTATCAATCAACCGCTGCTTGTCCGTGTGACAGGCAATACATTCCGCGCTGTCAATCGCGGCGCTACTCGCTGCTTCGGAGGCGTTTTCGGCAGTGGGCGATTCCGTCTCAATGGCTGCCTCTGTGGGCGGCTTTGTTGCGCACGCGCCAAGCGCAAACAGCGCAACGATCATTAGTACAGTAATCTTTAATTTAAACAAGGTGACCTCTTGATTTGTGGAGTATTTCACAAATTTTATGGATTTTCCTATATGTATACAAGTGATTTATATAATATGCAGTTATTAGATTTGCTTATGGAAAAGGATTACTTATACTAAAGACAAAATTGCCCCCGTCCTGCTTATCTCAGAGGGAGGGGGCAATTTGGATATGCTTTTAGGCAATCATTCGGTATCTTCTCAATATTTCGGGGTTGAAGACAGACCGTCCCGACACTTGCACCGCGCTGCGTTGCAGTGCAGGTGAGGTTTCCTCGAAAAATCGGTTGAGCCACTCAAATCTTCGGGGCGTTACCCTATTTTTTGAGATGATACATCATTCGCCAAGATTAGGCGATTCAACCCTTTTGCGCGTACTTAAAGCGTCAGCCAATGTGATTTACAGATGGGTGGCTTGAAAAATGGCGTTGAACCGGCTCTCGTGACGCGTTGGGGGTCTGAAGCACGAGGATGAATTTTGCTTCCACGTCGAAGGGGTTGCGCCATAGGTGCGGGAGCATGGCTTCGAAGATAAGGACATCTCCCGTTTCTAGTAAATAGACTTTGCCATCTATCACGTATTCTATTTTTCCCTGTAAACAGTAAACAAATTCATGTCCAGTGTGGACGACCTGCCGCTCGCCGCCGCTTCCCGCTTTCGGCTCTAGTGTAATGGAGAAAGGCTCCAATTCCTGATTGGGCAGCGTCTTTCCCATACCTTCGATAATCACGCCTTCGCTGTCAATTTTGGGGCGAGAACCTGATTTGATGTGCAATACCGAAGAGGGCGTCTCTTGCTCAAAAAAGTAGCTCATGCGCACATTAAGCGCGGACGCCAGACTTTGCAAGGTGGCAACGCTTGGCGATGTTTCGTTGCGTTCGATCAAACTGATAGAGTTGGGTGACAAACCAGCCATGCGCGCCAAATCGCGCTGGGAGATGTTTCGTTCCGCGCGTAGTTGCTGAAGTCTTTCGCCGAGGGAAAATAATTTTTCCATAATATGAAGCAAGCCTTTCCGTATGTTTCTGAATTTGCTTCGCTAATAATACCAGATTTCAATTAAAACACACAATTTTTTGTGAAAAACGAGAAATTCGTTCTTTTTTTACGCCTAAATTGTGAACAAATTCACACTGCATTGCTTCTAGTGTCAATAATATTGTTTATTTACACAAAATTATATGACATTTGTTACTAAAATAATTGACAGCTTTGGTTGATAATAGTTCAAAAGAAAACGTTAAAAAAGGTTTCTCATGTTGCAAAGTAATCAGCCCCACCCAAGTAAGGAAAAGCGCCGCATTTCAAAGCGAATGGATGCAAGTCTCGCTTCGGAAAGTGTGGGGCGAAGGCTGCGCGCTTTGCGTAAAGGTCGCAGAATTTCGATCCGCGCGCTGGCAGACCTTAGCGGTTTGAGCGTGAATACGCTCAGCCTAGTGGAAAATGGAAAGACCTCACCCAGCGTTAGCACGCTTTATCAATTGGCGCAAAGCCTTAATGTTCCCATCACCGCATTCTTCGAGCCTGATTGCAAAAGCCAGCGGGTTGTGTATCAAAAAGCCGGCGAACGCCAACAGATTGTTTTTGCGCAGGGACAAATGGAAAGTTTGGGCGCGGGACTTCCTAAAGCGAAAAGCGAGCCTTTCATCACACGGTTGGAGCCGGGCGCAAACAGCGGAAGCGACCCCGTCGTGTATGGCGGGCGCGAGTTTGTCTACTGCCTCGAAGGGCAAATCACCTATGTAATCGAAAGCGAACGCTACTCCCTTGCCCCTGGCGATAGTTTGATTTTCGACGCTTACATCCCTCATTCATGGCACAACACCGCTGATACATTTTCGCGGGCTTTGCTTGTCTTATGTCCCGACGATTCGTCGGATAGCTTCCCAGAACGATATTTCACGCGATAAAACCGTCAATTTTTTTGAAACCCCGGAGGTAAAAATGTCCGCTACACTCAACCGTTGGTTCCCTGTGATAATCGCAGTTCTGCTTACATTCTTCATTGTTGCTGCGTTTGATGCTCCCGTTCAAGTTTCTGCGGCGCGCCAGCCTGACCTTGCGCCGAACACATGCCTCACTTGCCATGAAGACCTGTACTACCTTCACGACACCGGCAGCTCATATTGCCTCACCGACCATGCGGATCGCTGCGCGAATTGCCACGAAGGAAATCACGCGGCAGCTAAGAAAGAAGAAGCGCACATCGGATTGGTGGCGCATCCGCAGCGTGATAACGGCGCGAAGTGTGAAGAGTGCCACACCCCGCAAGACGCGCAAGCCCGCCTGCTTAAATTTGAGGCTGCTGACAGCTTCGATGTCGTCATCAACCCGGACGCATATATTCCATCTGCTGAAGCCGATACAGCGTTCCCCAGCGTCAGCGCGGCGGAAGATGAATTCAAGAATTGGTTGTGGTTGGTCGGCGCATTTGTTCTCTTTGGCGCGTGGCTGGTTCTGGCTTTGTTCTCACCAAGCAAGCCATAGTTGTCCTCTGCAACTGATATATAGCGCGGATGGAAGTAGGCGTACTGGATACGCCTGCTTCCATCCGCATTTTTGTTTTAGAAGCGCGTCTCGCACATTATTTTGTGCTAAAACTTCTTTTTGCGCTTATAAAAACAACCTTGTTGTTACATTAATCCAAATATAAGTGACAGGTTTCACTACTTTCAGTTAGATGGCTCTTATACAATTGGTACGGCTAAATTTATCTGCTGAAAAGGAGAATGGTATATGCAACATTCAACCCGTTTGTTATACAAAGTGGCGTTTGGTTTGGCGCTGCCCCTTATCTTTGCAGGTTTGATGCTGGGACAAAACGTCTCGGCGCAAAACACCCCGCAAGATACTGCCCCCACGCCCACCCCGGAAGCCTCTGAACCCACCCCCGCACCGGAGACCCCAGCCCAGTCGTCCGAGGTGGATCACACAAAACTCCCGGAATTGCAAGGTCCCTTTGCAACTCCGCAGGACGTGACCAAAGCATGTCTTTCTTGTCACGCTAAAGCCGCTGACGAGATCATGCACACCACGCACTGGACGTGGGAGTATGTCAACGAAACCACCGGACAAACTCTTGGAAAGAAGACGCTCATCAACAACTTCTGTATCAGCGTCCAATCCAATGAGCCGCGCTGCACCAGCTGTCATGTGGGATATGGTTGGAAGGACAACACATTTGACTTTACCGCGAAACAAAACGTGGATTGTCTTGTATGTCACGACACCACCGGCGCGTATAAGAAATTCCCTGCTGGCGCGGGATTGCCCGTCTCTGAGCCGAAGGAATTCCCCGTTGGAAGCGGCACGATGTGGAACCCGCCCGATTTGGCAAACGTCGCGCAGAATGTCGGTTTGACCTCGCGCCAGACCTGCGGCGCATGTCACTTTTTCGGCGGCGGCGGAGATGAAGTCAAGCATGGTGATTTGGACAGCTCGCTGACCAACCCGCCCGTTGAGCTCGATGTTCACATGTCTCCCGATGGTCAGAATTTTAGCTGCACCACCTGTCACACATCTGAAAATCATGACATTGCCGGCAGCCGTTACAGCATGGACGTGACCGAAAAGGGCTGCGAAACCTGCCATGGCGATAAACCCCACGCGATGTCCGCGTTGAACGACCACGCGCAAAAAGTCGCGTGCCAGACCTGTCACATTCCCGAATTCGCGCGCGGCGGACTTCCCACAAAAATGACGTGGGATTGGTCTAAAGCGGGCGAGCTCAAAGATGGCAAGCCGGTTGTCCGCAAGGATGAGCAAGGTCATGTGATTTATGACGGTCAAAAAGGCGAATTCACCTACGCTGCGAATGTTATTCCTGAATATATTTGGTTCAACGGCGAAGTAAAGTATACGCTTGCCGAAGATAAAATTGACCCGACGCAAATGGTCAGCATCAACAAGTTCATGGGAGATAAGAGCGACCCCAACGCGAAGATTTGGCCCGTCAAGCGCTTTGAAGCAGTTCAGCCTTACGACTCAGGCAATAATACGCTGGTAATCCCTCACCTGTTTGGCAAAGATGAATTTGCTTATTGGGGTAATTACGATTGGGGCAAAGCGATTCAATCCGGTATGGATTATGCCAAGCTGCCTTACAGCGGACAATATGGCTTTGTCAAATCTGAGATGTACTGGCCCATTACGCACATGGTTGCGCCTGCCAGCGAAGCTCTGAACTGCAAAGACTGTCACACTGCAGAGGAAGGTCGCCTTGACTTTGCCGCGCTTGGATATTCAGACACGGATGTTATCCGCTTGAAGAAGTTCCCGCCCGTTTCCACGCAGGCTGACCTTGTCAACCCCAAGATGTCGCCCGATGCCTGTCTTGAATGTCATGAAGGACAGCACGCGCTGTGGAGCGAAAGCCTGCACGGTGAAAAAGGCGTGGGCTGCGTTGCCTGTCATAAATTGGAATCAGAAGGCGAGCATCCCGAACTGCCAATGACCGTCGAGAAGACGCTCGAAACCTGCGGCAACTGTCACATTCAACATTATGAAGACCTGCGCGCCAGCAAGCACGGCGAAGTCGGTTTGAACTGTAACGACTGCCACAACCCGCACTCACAAAAGTTGATGACCGTTGGCGAAAATACAACCGCGTGCGTGAACTGTCACAAAGAACGCGCGGAAGACGTTACTCATTCCACTCATGCCGCCGAAGGTCTGGATTGCAAGAGCTGTCACGTAAGCTCCGAAACCGGGCACACCTTTGAAGTGAGCATGTCCACTTGTAACAGCTGCCATGACGATATTCACTCTGCCAATATGTTGACCAGCGCTGAACCTCCCGCGCAACCCGCTGAACCCGCGATGGTTGTCGAAGAGAGCGCGGCGGCAACAACAGGCGGCATTCAACTGCCCGCTTGGATTGGCATCTTCGCAGCTTTGCTCGTTGGCGGTTTGGGCGGCTGGGCTGTGTTTGGAAAAGAACCCGGCGGACCTGTTGCCAAAAAATAGAAAGGAGAATTGTATGGGTAACTCACCCGAAAAACAAAATAATACCGGCAGTTCGCGCAGTGATTTTCTCAAAGTCGCCGCGGCAACTGCCGGAGCGGTGGGACTGACGCAATTCTTCAGCCTGCAAACACTCGCGGGAAAAGACCTCTCCGGGGGCGAGCCTTCCGAGGGACCGCAGTGGGGCATGTTGGTAGACATCAACTTGTGCATTGGTTGTAACTACTGCACGTACGCATGTCAGGCAGTGAATAACCTCGCTGAAGATATGCGTTACAACGTGGTCACGGTAGAAACCACCACCAATGATGAGGAATACTTCCTCTCCCGCCCATGTATGCACTGCGAAGAAGCGCCTTGCGTGCATGTCTGCCCGGTCGGCGCGACATATCACCGCCCCGACGGCATCGTCACCATGGATTATGACCTGTGTATCGGCTGCCGATATTGCCAGGTCGCCTGCCCTTACGATGCGCGCGTGTTCAACTGGGAAACCCCGGTGGAAGACAGCCCGCGCTCGCCGAGCTTTGGCGTGCAGGAAGTCCCCAATCGCCCGCGCGGCGTGATGGAAAAATGCACGTTCTGTCAGCATCGCATTGACGCTAGTGTAGAGCGCGGACTTGTCCCCGGTGTGGATGAAGCCGCCACCCCCGCTTGTGTCGTCGCTTGCCCGACGGGCGCGCGCGTCTTTGGCGATTTGACCGACGCGCACAGTCCGATTTCCAAAGCGAAGCATGAAGCGATTGTCACGCTGCGCCTGCGCGAAGAATTAAGCACCGCGCCGCGCGTTTACTACATCCCACCCAAATCCGCGTTGACAGAGGAGAGCTAATATGACGACTCATATTCATATTCCAAAACTCAATGTCGGCAAACGGGAAATTGACGTTTTCCCCTATTGGCTGGCGCTGCTTGGCGCAGGTCTGCTTTTTGGATTGACCGGCGCGTTCATCGTCCTGCGCGATGGCTTGCAGGTGACGGGGCTGACCAATCAAGTCCCCTGGGGCTTGTGGATTTCCATTGACCTCACGGCTATCTCATTGGGCGGAAGCGCCTTCGTATTTGGCGTAATCGTCTACTTGCTGCGCGTCAAACGCATGGAAGTCATTGGCAAACTTTCGGTCTTGCTGGGCTTTCTCGGCTACTCAACGGCGGGCATGGTTCTGCTTTTTGACTTGGGTCAGCCGTTGCGCTTTTGGCATCCGATAGTCTTCTGGCAGGCGCATTCCCTTCTTTGGGAAGTGACGATGTGCGTTGTTCTATACCTCACCGTGTTGATGGCGGAACTGCTCCCGGTTGTGCTTGAACATTCCGTTTTTAGCGAACACCCCTGGCTGAAGAAATACCCCGCGCTCGGCAAGGCGTTTGACCTGCTGCACAAACTTTCGCACTGGTTACATTCCATTGGACCTGTGCTTGCGATTGCCGGTCTTACGCTCTCCCTTTTGCATCAAGCTTCGCTTGGCGCGACCTACTCCGTGTTGGCGGGGCGCGGCATGTGGTTCGATCAAAGCGCGCCGGTGCAGTTCGTCCTCTCTGCGATGGGCGGCGGAATCGCGCTGCTCTTCTTCATGGGCGTCATTGTCTTCCGCGTCATGCGACCCGGCATGGTGGACGATGAAACGCTCTTCGATGTTGCCCGGCTTGCGGGCGGCGTCACCCTGCTTTACATCTACCTGCGCATGTGGGATTGGGCTGTGGCAAATTATTACAGTTTCGATACGCTGGTGGATATGCAGACCAAGGCGCTTGACAGCATCTCGCCCTTCTCGTTGACCTTCTGGCTGGGACAAATCCTGTTGCCGTTGGTGGGCGCGTCCATTTTGCTGGCGGCGGGCAGGGTGCGCAACTTCCGCTTGTTGATGATTGCGGCGGTCTTCCCCATGCTTGCCGCGCTCGTCACGCGCTGGAATTACAACTTCTCCGGTTTGATTGCATCCATCACATACGACCCGTTCACGCCTGCCATTCGCCTGAATAGCTACGCCCCTACGTGGGTGGAGTTTGCCGTAGGCACGCTGGTCATCTGTTACTGGCTGTTGATGTTTTCACTTGCCGCGCGCTTCCTGCCTTTCCAAAGCGAAGGTCATGCTCACGCAAAACATAAGTAACCTTCGGCGCAAGGCGATTTACAGAGTATCGCATAAGTAAGTAAACCTAAAATTTCATTTTGCCTCGCGATTTTCGACGAAAAGTTTACTTACTTATGAGACAAGCGATATAATTATGGGACTTAAAGGTCTTATCCGCGTGATGAGAATCTTTAAGTCCCATCAAGTATCGAGAGGCGGGGTTTATCTTCAAAAACCTCCCTCTCATATTCAAAAAGGAAGACCATTATGAAACAACAAGTCACAATTTTTGATTTACAAGCGGAACTTTGCACAGCCATGGGACATCCCGTCCGCGTGCAAATCGTCCACCTGTTGCGCAGCGGTCCCAAGCGGGTGAGCGCCATCGCCGAAGATCTGAACATCAGCCAGGCGACCATTTCGCGGCATTTATCTGTTTTGCGGAACGTCGGCATTTTATCCTCCCAGCGGCAGGGAACAGATATGATTTACCAGATTAGCAATCCCAAAATTACCGAGATATGCGAATCCATGCGGAAGGTGTTATCAGAACGCGAAAGCCAGCGCTCTGAGATACTTCAAAGTTTCTAGGTTTTGGATATGCTTAAAATTCATGTCATGGGGGATATTTACGCGCGTAAAAAACGGAGTCAATGTCTTTTCAGCGCAAGGAGTAAAAAGTGAAGAAAAATATTTTTTTGGCGATCATCATTTTGTTTGTTTTCCTTCTACTGCCGACGGCAAACATTCACGCGCAAGCGGATTTGCCCGTGGTCAACGCGGTGCTTTTCTATTCCCCAACCTGCCCGCATTGTCATGAAGTCATCAATAATACGCTGCTGCCCTTGATCGAAAAATATGGCGACCAGCTGCAAGTCATCGGCGTGGATGTTACCCAGCCAGATGGTCAAAAACTGTTTCTTGCGGCTTTGGATAAATTCAAACTGCAAGAAGGCGGCGTTCCGTTTTTGGTCATCGCGGATACATATCTGGTCGGCTCGGTAGATATTCCCGCGCAGTTTCCCGTGCTGGTCGAATCATATCTGAAAGAGGGCGGCGTGGACTTCCCCGACATTCCCGGCTTGAGCGATATGCTTCCGCCGACCGCTACGCCCGCGCCGACTTCTGCCGCGTCCGCGCCCGCGCCGCAAGCCCCCGCGCCCACAGTGGCTCCGCCTGTGTTCACATCCAGCGCGGATTTGACATGGCAGCAGCGCTTCGCGCAAGATAGGGCAGGCAACTCGCTCGCGGTGATTTTTCTCCTTGTGATGTTTGTCGCGGCTGCGTGGACGGCGGCTCAATTTGCAAACTTAAAAAGCGCGAAAGAAATTTCGCTTAAAGAAAATTGGGCGTGGATCATTCCGATTCTTTCCGTCGTTGGGCTTGGCGTGGCGGGCTATCTTGCGTATGTAGAGACCGCGCAGGTCAAAGCCGTTTGCGGACCCGTCGGCGATTGCAACACCGTTCAGCAGAGCGAATACGCGCGGCTGTTTGGCATCCTGCCGATTGGCGTGATGGGATTGATGGGATACGTTGCCATTTTGGTCTCATGGTTTGCGGCGCGATTTGCCCGCGAAAAAATTTCCGCGTGGGCAACCCTGCTTTTATTCGGCATGACCGCGTTTGGGACTCTCTTCTCGATTTACCTGACTTTCCTCGAACCCTTTGTCATCGGCGCGACGTGCGCGTGGTGTCTCACTTCTGCGGCGTTGATGACCGCGCTTATGTTGATGATGACGCCGCCTGCAAAAGCGGTATTGCGTAAAATCGGGGAAAAATCCGCGTAAGATATTATTGTACAGGTTGTCAAGTATACTGCGCGGCTTGGCTGTGACCACATCTGGGCTGCGCTCATTTCACTTCATTACAGGTAACTATGTCAAATTCAAATTCTTCCATCCTTCGCCACTTCGCCCCTGGTTGGTTCGCCTCTGTCATGGGAACTGCCGTCAGCGCGGTGGCTGTTTTTGTCTTTCGTGATTACGTCCCCTTTGCCGACGCGCTGCAAATCTTTTTCCTGTTGGCGTCCGTTGTTTTATTTCTCGCGCTGGTTGTCCCCTGGACGCTGCGCTGGTTTCTCCACTTCGACGCGGTGCGCGCGGATTTGCGTCATCCCGTCTCCGCGTCTTTTTTTCCCACCATGCCCATCTCGCTGCTCATTATTGGCATTGCGCTCGAAAAAACGGGACATGTATTTTTTGATAAGCAGACTCTTTGGAATATGATTCAATCCCTTTGGGCGCTTGGCTCCGCGGGAATACTATTTTTCGCGCTGGTCATCCTTAGCGATTTTTTTCAGCACGATGAAATGAAATGGGAGTCGGCAAGTCTTGGCTGGCTGATTCCGCCCGTCTCTGCGCTGCTTGTGCCTGTGCTGGGCGGAAGCCTCGCGGTGGAATTCGCGGGGACAGCCTGGGGCGCGGTCAACGCTGTTGGTAGTTTGATGTTTTTGGGAATCGGCGGCGTTTTATTTTTGGTCGTGATGACGGTGGTCTTTGCGCGCTACGTTTTTCATCCGCTGCCGCCCGCTCACCTTGCGCCGACTTTGTGGGTGGGCGTCGCGCCGACTTCCATCCTGACCATCGTCGCGATTAAATTCGTCAAGCCGCTTTCCCTCTTTTTTGCAGCCAGTCCCGAAGCGGAGAAAATGCTCGGCTTTCTTTCGCGCCCAATGGGCGTGATGATGTGGGGCTTCGCGTTTTTCTGGGTGTTGCTGGCGTTCTTTGTCACGTTGAGCGTTCACCAAAAAAGTCCGCTGCCGTTTGCGCTGAGCTGGTGGGCGTTTGTCTTCCCCGTCGGCGCGTTCACCGTCTCCAGCGGAGTCTTATATCAGGCTGTGCCGCAACCCCTCTTCCTTTGGGTGGGACTAACCGCGCTGCTGGGCTTGATGGGCTTGTGGCTCGTCGTCACATGGCGCACTTTGCATGGCGTTTGGCAGGGAAGTATTTTTCAGCCTCACCCAGTCAAGCCAGCAGTGCAAAAGTAATCAATTCTTTCCGTATCGCGCTTCATCCGCGCGCAGGCCGAGCATCCCAAAGGTTGCGAGATAGAGCCAATAATCAGCGGTGTTGCCAAGCAAGTTCCCGACCTGAATCATACGCAAGAGAATTT
>DZBA01000328.1 GCA_022729775.1 Anaerolinea thermophila
TGAATTTTTGCGCCCCTGCAAATATGCTCCAGCGCGGTCAAGTTCACAAATGAAGGCGGGCGGACATGGTAGCGATAGGGATTCGGCTTGCCATTCGAGACGAGATAATAAGCCAGTTCGCCTTTGGGAGCTTCCACGCGACCATACGCTTCACCAACGGGGACACGTACTTGATATTGCGGCTTCTGTGAGTTGATGGGTCCCGCGGGGATTTGCTTCAACGCCTGGTCGAGAATGCGCAGCGATTGGCGAATCTCATCGAAGCGGATGAGGTAATTATCGTACATATCGCCGCTATAGCGGACAGCCACGTCAAAGTCGAAGCGGTCATAAATCGAATATGGGTCGGCGCGGCGAATATCATACGGCACGCCCGAAGCGCGTAACACAGGTCCTGTAATCGAGTAGCGGATTGCGTCTTCCGCGTTGATTAACGTCCTGCCCTTCAAACGTCCGATGAGGATTTCATTTTCATCGAGCAGGCGTTCCATTTCATCGGTCTTGGCTTGCAGGCGGTCATACACCAGGTCTTTGATTTTCTGCATGGCATCTTCGGGGATGTCGCGCGCAACGCCGCCAAAGCGGAAGTAGTTGCACATCATACGCGCGCCGGACACGGCTTCAAAGATGTCGAGGATCAGTTCGCGCTCTTCAAAAGCATAAAGCGCGGGGGTGTACATTGCGCCGAGGTCGTTGAGCAACATGCCGACAAAAATCAAGTGGTTTTGGATGCGGCTAAGTTCCGCCATAATCACGCGGATATATTCCGCGCGTTCCGCCACTGGAATCTTCATCAACTTTTCAACGCCCAAGACATAACCGAAGTTGTTGCTCATCGAGTTGAAATAATCGAGGCGGTCAGTGTAGGGGATGATTTGCAGGTAAGTATTACGCTCGCCGATTTTTTCGTGATTACGATGCAAGTACCCTACGACGGGTTTGAGTCCCTGAATGGTCTCGCCTTCGAGAGTGACAGCCACGCGCAAAACGCCGTGCGTGGACGGGTGATGCGGTCCGAGGTTGACGACAATCTGGTCGGTCTTGAATTCTTCATCACGCTTATTCGTGAAGCGTTCGAGCGAGCTGTAAAGTTCGTCTTCGTTCTCAGGGCGATATGCTTCGGGGTCGAAGTCTTTGGGGAAGTTTAAGTTATCGTGGAAGGGATTCTTCTCTTCGGCGAAGGTATGTTTGCCATCGGGCCAGCGGCTCTTGAAAGGTTTGGCTTCCTCTTCGTAGAAGGCTTCTTTCCAATCTTTGCGCAGCGGGTGACCGTCAAAACCTTCCCACATCAAGATACGGCGCAGGTCGGGGTGGTCGGTGAATTTGATACCGAACAAATCCCATGCTTCGCGCTCTTGATATTCCGCGCCAGCCCAAAGCGGGGTGAGCGAGGGAACTTCCACCGGGTCAACGCGCTCGACCTGAACTTTGAAGACCAGCCCCGGTCCGCCGGTGGTTTTATAAGCGTGATACACCACTTCCATTTTATTTTCGGCGATGTAATCCACGCCCGTAACAGAAGTGAGCAAGTCATAACCAAATTCATCGCGGATGGCGGTTGCGACTTCCAAAAGGCTTTCTTTCTTGACGATAAAGCCGCCATATCCCGCGCGCGTGTCGGCGGTCACAGATTCGGGAAAGCGCGCAATTAAATCAATCACTTGAGTAGCAGGGGCAGCCATTAAGCACCTTCCTTTGTCGCGGCAGCGGCTTTATATTCCGCGTTGCGGCGCACATCAATCAAGTCAGGTCCAAGAATTGGCATGGGGACATAGTTCGGGTCTTCGCTGCCTTTCTGATACCAACGCACGCTCTTGATGGATTGCTTGTCAATTTTTTCCTGCAATTTGATCATGCCCGCGATTAATGCCTGCGGCGTGGGAGGACAACCGGGGATGTAGACATCCACCGGCAGGAATTTATCAATACCCGCGACGACGTTATATCCTTCCTTGAAAGGTCCGCCGCTGGATGCGCACGCGCCCATGGCGACGACGTATTTCGGCTCAGGCATTTGGTTATACAAGCGGACGATGGCGGGCAGCATTTTCTTGGTGACAGTGCCAGAGACCAGCATCATATCGGCTTGGCGCGGGGTGGGGCGCATGACTTCCATGCCAAAGCGCGCCATATCATAACGGGCTGCTTGCGCGGCAATCATCTCGATCGCGCAGCACGCCAGACCAAACATGAGGGGCCACACAGACGAGCGACGACCCCAGTTATACAGGCGGTCAAGCGTTGTGATGGCTACAACTTTCTCCAAATCTTCGGGGATGTTGTAGTTGGGCAAACTTAGTTTTTCATTTTCTTCCATGAATGTTCTCCTCGAACCAGTCTTGATAGATTGCGTAAAGGATGTCGTCGTTTACAAGCGCGAGGTCATCCTCAAATTCCGAAAGATCAATTGTCCATTGATAAATCTTTTGAAGCGTGACTTCTTCTATATTTATTTCTGGATATTGCCTGCGTAACTCTAAAGCGATGGCGTAAGTGGATTCCCAAGTTAAAGACATTAGATGAATAGAGATTAGATGGCTAGAGATTAATGATGGCGATTATAGCAGGCAAATAGGATACGTCAACGGAATTATGCAAAAATATATTTGCAAAAATAAAAAAGTGAGTATAATCACATACATTATATGACAGGATTCAGCCTGTCAAAAAGGCGCACAGGATAAATCCTGTGCAACAACCATGACCACTGCCCGCCAAAAAGTCCTCACCCACTTGAAGAAAACCCGCTCTGCCTCGGCGCGGGAAATTGCGCGCGCGCTGAAAATGTCCGCGCCGAATGTGCGCCACCATCTTTCAGTATTATGCTCCGACGGGCGCGTGGAAGCGGCGGAAACGCGCCTACGCGAAGGTCGCGGCAGACCCGAAAAACTATATTCCTTATCACAGTCCGCGCTGGGCGATAACCTCTCCGCGCTGGCAGACGCCATCCTTTCCGTTGACGGTTTCAAGTTGCAGGTTGAAGGGGTCGCAAATAAAATTCTCCCGCCTGCCCAATTTACAAATTTACCAATCACCAAACGCCTTGTCCTGCTGGCAGAAAAACTTAACGCCATGCACTATCAAGCGCGCTGGGAGGCAAGCGCGGAAGGTCCGCGGGTGATTCTTGGAAGATGTCCGTATGCAAAGATTATCGAAAACCATCCCGAACTGTGCAAAATGGATGCAGCCCTGCTGACCAACGCGCTCGACAAAAACGTGGAGCAAATTTCCAAAATAGAAAAAGCGCATGGCGTGTGCAACTTTGCAATCCGATAATGGTTATAATCAGCAATGGTGATTTGCAACCGTGATTTTCAAATCACGAAATATAAAATTCAAAAAGGATTTTAACATGACTACACTAGCCCCTACTCTTTCCACTCGATATTTCCCCCGCGTTGCCGAATGGCTGCGCGATTTGTTCCTGATTGTCGCTGGCTCATTGGTTGTCGCCGCGCTCGCGCAGGTGAAAATTCCGCTGCCGTTCAGCCCCGTCCCCATCACCGGACAAACCTTCGGCGTGCTGCTCGTCGGCGCGGCATTGGGATCAAAACGCGGCGCGGCTGCGCTGGGTTTGTACTTCGCGCAGGGCGCGGTTGGCTTGCCTTTCTTCGCGGGCGGCGCAAGCGGCTGGACAATCATCAGCGGCGCGACAGGCGGATACTTAATCGGATTCATCCTCGCCGCGTATGTGACCGGCTTGCTCGCCGAGCGCGGATTGGAACGCAGCGCGCGCACATCCTTCATCCCGTTTTTGGTCGGCACGCTGATCATCTACGCCTGCGGAGCGGCATGGCTCACCGTGTTGCTGGGAAGTTTCTCGAAAGCGATTGCACTGGGCGTTGCGCCTTTTATCATCGGCGATGTGATTAAATTAATCGCCGCCGCGCTCTCCCTGCCTGTGGCGTGGAAGTTGGTCAAATAAATAG
>DZBA01000329.1 GCA_022729775.1 Anaerolinea thermophila
GTGGATCATCTTTGAATTCGGGAGCGATGGCGTGCGCGCCGAGGAAGGTGATGGCGAGGTCAAGCGGACTTTCATCGTCGAGCGCGAGCAGGGCTTTGAGCAAACGCAGTTCGGTTGAGGTTTGCAAACCATAGCCTGTTTTTGCTTCGGCGGTTGTTGTGCCGTGTGAAAACATGCGCAGCAGGCGCGGACGGGTTTGCGCGATGAGGGTTTCCATGCTGGCTGTGCGCGTGGCTTTGACAGTCGAGAGGATGCCGCCGCCCGCCGCGAGAATATCAAGATATGCCATGCCGCCCATTTTCATCTCGAATTCATTGGCGCGGTCACCTGCCCAGATGACATGCGTGTGCGGGTCTACAAAACCAGGCATTAACACGCAATGTCCAGCGTCAAGTGTAGGTTCATCGGGATAGGCATTTCTAAGTTCATCGGTTGTGCCGACCGCCACGATCTTTTCATCGCGCACAACGACAGCGCCTTTTTCGATAATGCCAAGTGTGCCAAGGCTGTGTCCGCGTTGGGGACCGCCTGCGAGGGTGAGGAGTTGGGAGGCTGAATGGATGAGCATGTTTTATCTCCTGGGTTCCATATATTTTGGGTGGCGCAATTTAACCACAGAAAGGTTCGCAAGGGGTGATGAGTGTGGCGGGTAATTCCTCATTCATAAATGGACATTTATAACGAATATTTTCGCTCACTTCTACTATCATAACTGTTAAGAAGAATTGTTGTTATGCTCTTGCCTTTTTTTATAGACCGAGTAAAATAGTTGTATCTCAAGAAACTAACTTGAGAAATCAAAAAGAAAGGAGATAAAAAAATCATGTTATTTGCCCCCAAAGAAAAAGGTCAGGGACTTGTTGAGTATGCGCTGATCCTCGTTTTAGTAGCTATTGTCGTTATTGCAGCCTTGATGATCCTCGGACCAATTATCGGCAATGTGTTCAGCAAAGTCAATTCCAGCCTCAGCGGCGTGTAATTCGCGTCATTTGATCTGTAAAAAAAGCCCCGTCGAAAGACGGGGCTTTTTATTTTTTATTGCTTGATGAAAGCCAACTCTTTCAATATTTCCAACGTTTCCACTTTTCCGCCTACGCCATTCTCGCCGCCGGGACCCACGCACGAGGGACAGCCGTCTTCGCATTCACATTCGCTGACCAGTTCAAGCGCGCGCTGGGTCAGTTCATCGTGGATTTCAAATAACTTTTGGCTGAAGCCGATGCCTGCGGGAACAAGGTCATACAGAACAACCGAGGGCAGTCCATTGGCGGGTTTCCATGCGGGGTCGGTAAGTGTGCCGAGGTCGCGCGGATCGCACATGAGGAAGAGCGGCGCGAGGTTTCCGAGCACGAAGCCCAGTCCTGCAAGTCCGCTGCGGATGCGGACGTTTTGCTCCACTTTCTGATGGCAGGTTCGGCATAGGGTGGTTAGGTTTTCGAGACGGTTGGCTTCTTCAATTGAAGTGAATGAACGGAACGGAATTTTGTGATGCACATCATGTTGCCTCGCCCTGAGCGTAGTCGAAGGGTCACTTTCAAGCGCGCCGCAGACCTGGCATTGATATTTGTCGCGCGCGCGCGCATGGTCGCGGATGCGAGTCCAGTCGGGTCCGTAATTGTTTCGGTCATTGGACCAGTTGCCAGCGTCGCGCAGGCGCGCGAGCGTTCCTTCGGAAAGGGAAAGCCAGTAGCCGGTTGTCTGCAATTCGGACGGGGGCATGTCCAGCATTTCTTCGCCTAAATTTTCATAAGTGAACCAGCGTAATTTTTTGAAGCCGACCACTTGCGTGGTCACTTGAATTTCGCCGTAGGATTTGCTGCCGACCTCACTGACCTCACCCCCAGCCCCTCTCCTAAGAGGAGAGGGGAGTATCTCATGTTCGATTTGATTCAAAACTTCGATCTCGGAATTGCGCTGCGCTTCGGTGTAGTAATCCAGCCCGACGGGAATCAATTGCGCGATGCGCTCTTCAAGATTGTATTCCTGCACAAAATACTGCTGACCTTCGTGCATGTAGATCGCGCCGGGATGCACCATCCACGCCGCACTTTCGCCGTCCACTGTGCCGATGGTTGTGGGGCGTCCATCATCTGCGGTGGATTGCAGAACCACGCTTTGCGGCGACGCGGAACGCAGTGAAATATTCGCGGCGGGGTATTGATCTTTCATCCAATAATATTTTTCATTCGAGAAATGCGCGTCCTGATTTGAGACAAGGAACTCAAGATATTCATCCACGAGTTCATCGGAAAGACTGCCGAAGCCTTCGCCTTTTTGGAACGGCAACTCAAACATGGCACAGCGCAAATGCTCCAGCAGGATCAGCAAATGATTCGGGTTGAGCAACGCCTGCTCAGGTGAACTGCCGAAGAAATAATCTGGATGATGCGCGAGGAATTGGTCAAGCGGACTGGACGACGCGACCATGACCGATACAGCAGGATCATCTCCGCGCCCCGCCCGACCCGCTTGCTGGCGCACGCTCGCGATTGTGCCTGGATACCCGACAATGACCGCCGCACCCAGCCCGCCGATGTCGATTCCCAATTCAAGGGCGTTGGTTGCCACGACAGTTTTTACCGAGCCGTCGCGCAAGCCTTGTTCGATCTCACGGCGCTGGTGCGGGAGGTAGCCGCTTCTGTAACCACGAATTAGAGAATGGGGATTAGAGATTGGAGAATAGTTTGTACGAGACTTACTACGCGGAGCGTCCAGTCTCTGTTCTCTGCTCTCTTGCAGGTAGGTGAGGATAATTTCGACACTGCGGCGGGTTCTTGCAAAGACTACAGATTGAATATTGTGAGTGAATAGGTCATTTGCCAGCCGCACGCTTTCGAGCAGGCTGCTCTTTCGCAAGCCAAGCGTGGCATCGGTGACGGGCGGGTTGTAAATAATGAAGTGACGTTCGCCGCGTGAGGAGCCGTCGTTGTCTATTAATTCAACTTCTTCTTCGATCAGGGTTTCGGCAAGTTCTTTGGGATTGCCGATGGTTGCAGAAGCAAGGATGAATTGCGGGTGTGCGCCGTAAAAATATGCAACTCGCTTGAGTCTGCGGATGACGTTGGCGACGTGCGAACCGAAGACTCCGCGGTAGGTGTGGGCTTCATCAATGACGATGAATTTCAGGTTGCTGAAGAAGTCGCTCCAGTTGGAGTGATGCGGAAGAATGCCCGTGTGGAGCATGTCGGGATTGGAGAGGACGATGCGAGCGTTTTTGCGGATGGCAGAACGGGAAGATTGAGGGGTGTCGCCATCGTAAATAGCAGATTGAGCGTTAAACGTTAAACGTTCAGCGTTCAACACGGACAATTGGTCTTGTGCGAGGGCTTTGGTTGGGAATAAATATAAAGCGCGGGCTTCGGGGTTTTGAAGCAGGGTTGCAAACACGGGCAGATTGTAGGCGAGTGTCTTTCCGCTGGCGGTGCCTGTGGCGAGGATGATATTTTTATGCGCGCGTGATTGTGTCCATGCGGAGAGTTGGTGGGAGTAGAGTTGGCGAATGCCGCGGGTGGATAATGTCTCTCGAAGCAGACCAGGCAGATCGGTTGGGAAGGGATGCGTTTGCGCGGCGCGCGGCAGAGTCGTCTTCCACGCAGAAAAATTCGGCGCGGTGTCCGCATCCTGTTTCCAATAGTCGAGTAATGATTGAAGCATGTTCAAATCGCTGATGGTTCTTCGCCGCCCGTGTGCAGCGAGCGGAATGCCAATGCGCCGACTCCGAATGGGATCCAAAATGTGACCGTGCGATAGGTGAACGTGATAAGCACTGCCTCACTCCAACCCACATTGAGGGATGTGAGCGCGATGGGCATGAGACCTTCGACGATGCCAATGCCCGACGGCGTGGGTGATACGATTAAAAAAAGATACGTAATGGAAAACCCTGCAATGATGGTGCCTGCTGAAAAAGGAACTTCAAAGGA
>DZBA01000035.1 GCA_022729775.1 Anaerolinea thermophila
GAATTTGCCACTTGACATAACCTCAAAATGCTTAACTTGTGACTGATGCAATAAGCGCAAAAATTATCCGCTAATTTACGCTAATCCGCGCGAACTTGGATTTTTATTCGCGAAAATTCGTGCAGATTGGCGGAAAAAATACAAACCACGCTTAAATGCAGTCTTACCGAACTTGAATTCCCGCAAGTAGAACTTGCGGATTCCGTTAACTTACGATTGTTAAACTGCATTTGCCAATTTACGGCGGAATTCTTCGTCGGGGCGGTTGATGATTCTCATTACATCATTTTCAGAAATGAAATTCGGTCCGCCGAGAGCGTACGTGCCAAGTAAAATCCGCGCGGATTTTACTGCCATCGCGGTGATATTTTCCGCTTCTTGCGCGCTTTGTCCCAGCGCGACCATGCCGTGGTTGAGCAGGTAAAACACGCGCGGCGCTTGTCCCCAGCGCGCGATGTAAGCGCGGATTTCTCCCAGCAAACTTCGCGCAATGGGCAGCCCGGGGTCGGCATAATCTATGATGATGGGTTCGGGTCCAAGGTACAGCGCGGTCTCAGAAAACAAATGTCCCGAAAGAGCCTCACGCGCGTTGCGCGAACATAAGATGGAATTCAACGCGATGGGGTGAGTGTGTGCTACGTATTTTGCTCCACATTCGGTGAGGGCAAGCGCGTGAAAAACAGTTTCAATCGAAGGGTGACGCCCTTCCGGGTCAACACGCGCGGCGGAAAGTAAACGCTTCATGTCATCGTCGTCAGAGGGTGGGCGTTTCAAAATATCGAGGATGGGCGCAAAACGCACTTCGGTAAAACCATCTGCGCTAATTCCTTCTAACATTGCGCCGCTTGCCTTGACCCAAAACGTATCAGAATCTATGCGGGCGGATGTGTTGCCGTCGCCCAGAATAACCAAATCACGCGAAGGGTCGCCGATCCGGCGGGACATGCCGACAAGTTTTTCAAGAATGGTGGAGGCGTTGTCTGTCATGGCTAAATTACGCGGTCGCTTCCGCCGTCAATGGGGATTTGCGCGCCGGTGATGAACTCGAACATGGCTCCCAGCATATTGGCGACAAACTCGCCAACGTAGCGGCTGTTGATTTCCACGCCCAATAGGTTGCGGCGTTTGTATTGCTCCACAGTCAAGCCGTAATGAGCGGCGCGCGCTTCTAAAACTTCTTTTGTCCAAATGCCGGTGTCGAAAACCTGGTCGGGGTGAATCATATTTACGCGAATGCCGTCCTTCGCCCATTCGAGCGCGGCAACACGTCCCATTTGAGTCACTGCCGCTTTTGAAGAGGAATAAGCAACCGCGCCGGCGCCCGGCGCAAGCACATTCTTTGAAGCGTTGATAACGACGCGCCCGTAGCGCGGCGCGCGTTTCATCAGCGGATGGGCGCGGCGCATGATGGATAAATTCGGGTCGAGGTTGATTGCCATCACCTTGCGCCAGTCATCCATGCCCAGTGATTCGATGCGGATGCCGGGCGGGAAAATCCCCGCGTTCAGTACCAGCATGTCGAGTCCGCCAAAGGCGTTGATCATTTTTTCAAAAGCGGAATCAAGCGCGGCTTCATCGGTCAGGTCAATTTTGATTCCCAGATAAAGCGGGCTGTCGAACAAACCTTCCACCGCTGGGTTGATATCCATGTTGACCACCGCCGCGCCGCGTTCCAACAGCGATTGGGCAATGGCTTTTCCAATTCCGGATGCGCCGCCGGTGACGAGCGCAATTTCGCCGCTGAATACGCCCGCGGATGAAATAGAGGCGCCCTCGACGGGCGCCCCTTCACGAATCAATGTCGGATGTCCCGATTTGCGCGAGACTTCCAGACGTTTTTCTGCAATAGCAATTTGTACTTCAGGCGCTGGTTGCATGTTTTTTTTCCTGCGCTATTTTTTATTGCGCTTCATTTCCTCAAAGACTTCAAAGGCTTCTTTGGGAGTTGCTTTTTCGTGAATGACCATTTGCAAAGCGCGCGCCATGCCTTCGGGGCATTCGTTCTGCCAGATGTTGCGTCCGAGGTTTACGCCAATGGCGCCCTTTTGCATTCCGTCATACACGAATTCGATGACTTCCAAATCGTTCTCGGTGCGCGGTCCGCCGGCGATGACGACGGGAACGGGGCAGCCTTCGACGACTTTTTCGAAGTCTTCGCAGTAATAGGTTTTGACCACTGCCGCGCCTTGTTCCGCGCATACGCGCGAGGCAAGCGCCAGATAGCGCGCGGATTTCTTTTCTTCTTCGCGTCCAACAGCGGTGACAGCCATGACCGGAATGCCGTAATCGGAACATTCGTCCACAAGTTTGGAGAGCGCCATAATGGTCTGGTGTTCGTATTTGCTGCCGACATACACAGAAATTCCAACCGCGGCGGCGTTCAAGCGGATAATTTCGCGGGTCGAGACGGAGACTTCTTCGTTAGAGAGATCGTCGCCAATCATACTGTTTCCGCCGGAAACGCGCAGAATGAGCGGGGTTTCCATATTTGGGGTGAGCGAGAAGCGCACAGAACCGCGCGGCATGAAGACCGCGTCTACATATTTCAACAGCGGTTCAGCGGTGCGGCCGGGATTTTCCAGACAATGTGTGGGACCTTGAAAGTAGCCATGATCCACTGCCAGATAAAAACAATGCCCATCAGATTTGATCGTGCGGGCGAGACGATTAGCCATACCCCATTCCATAGTATTTTTCTCCTTGTGTGAAAGTTTTATGTGGCGCGGAAGTTTGACTTCAGCGCACAGCCTTATTACTTTTGCGGACGAACGACCAAATAGCCTTTTTCAATCAACCAGGCGTGAAACTCATGCGTGGTGTGAATGCAGTTTGTTTTGCATATCGAGCGGATTTGCTCATAGGCTTCGGAGCCGGCTTCCTGCTGGTTGAGAAGAACCTGTACTTTGCACGGCAGCGCGTTACAAAACTCACGCTTTTGATATTCGATATAGCCTTCCATGTCCATTGTTGTTTCTCCAGTTTATGCTTTTCGTTTTTCAGGATACAGTTTATATACGCCCTCTGCAGAAGCCGGGCTGATTCCACGCTCGGTGATAAGCCCGGTAATCAAGCGCGAGGGGGTGACGTCAAAACCAAAGTTTGCTGCCGCGCTTTTTTCAGGGGTTAAGCGGACGCTCTTTACGCCGTCTTCTGTCCAACCGTCAATCCAGGTTACTTCCTCGCCGCCGCGCTGTTCAACGGGGATTTGCTTTACGCCGTCGGTCATGACCCAGTCAAAGGTTGAAGAAGGTAAAGCGACATAGAAAGGCACGCCGTTGTCTTTGGCTGCCAATGCTTTAAGATACGTCCCGATTTTATTGGCGGCGTCGCCGGTGTGCGTTACGCGGTCTGCGCCGGTGATGACCATGTCTACCATGCCGTGCTGCATCAGGTGTCCGCCGACATTGTCCGCGATGACGGTGTGTGGAACGCCGTGTTGACCCAGCTCGTAAGCGGTCAAGCGCGCGCCTTGATTGCGCGGGCGGGTTTCATCCACCCAAACATGAATCGGAATTCCGCGCTCGAAGGCTGCATACATGGGAGCAGTAGCCGTTCCGTAATCTACAAACGCAAGCCAGCCGGCGTTGCAATGGGTGAGGATGTTGACCGGCGCGCCATTTTTGCGCTTGCTGATTTCGGCGATGATTTCCACGCCATGCTCGCCGATGCGGCGGCAGTAATCAGCGTCTTCATCCGCGATGGCTTGCGCGGTATCCAGCGCGGCTTGCAGCGGATTTTGCGGATTCGCGTGCATGGCATCCAGCGAGCGATGCGTACCCCATTCCAGATTGACAGCGGTTGGGCGCGTGGCTTTGAGCATTTCGCCTTGACTTTGCATTTCCTGGTAAAACGATTCGCTGCCCGCGCTGAATTTCCCGCCCATTGCTTTGAATGCGGCAAGGTACATTCCGTAACCTGCCATCGCGCCGATGAGACCCGCGCCGCGCGCGTGCATTTCTTTGACAGCAACCGCCGCGTCTTCGATGGTGTGTAAGTCTTCAATCACCAACTCAAAGGGGAGGTAACGCTGGTCAATAATTTGCACAACAGACGGGTCATCTGGCTTGAGCCATACGGTGCGATAATGCTTTCCTTGAATTTTCACTGAAACAACGCCTTTCTGTTGGACATTAATCTTCGTTCGCCCAACTCAAACAAGATTAGATGGATTTTGCAAGCACCGCGTCCCAGATCTTGCGTTCATTTTTGACCGAAGTTTCCAGGTTGCGGAGCGAGAGGATAACGTAAAGCGCGTCAATGATCGAAATTTGCGCGACGCGCGAGGCGATGACTTCGCTGCGATTCTCTTTCGATGGGCTGAGAAAGGTCAGGTCGGCATGGCGCGTGATGGGTGATTGCGCATTACCGGTGATGACAATGTTGAACGCGCCATTTTTCTTGGCTTGCTCTAATGTTGTCACCGGGTCAGTGGATGAACCGGATTGCGAGACGCCGATAACGACATCGCCCGGTTCGAGCAACGCGGCATCCATCAATTGCAGGTATGAGTCTGTGTAAGCGCGGCAGTTTAATCCCAGCCGGAAGAATTTGTTATAAGCATCCTGAACAATGGGACCCGATGTGCCAACCCCAATCAATAAAATCCGCTTTGCGTCTTGGATAGCCGCAACCGCGCGCGCCAGCGCGTCCATATCCATTACTTCTAAAGTATCGCGCAGGGCTTGAATGTTGGTCATGAATACTTTGCGGGCAAGAGTGGGGACATCGTCGTTCACGTCCACATCTTCATGGACAATTTGGTCTGGGCGCGCCATGTCTTGCGCCATCATCATTTTTAGGTGCGTGTATCCACGAAACCCGGCATTGCGACAGAAACGCAAGACTGTGGTGTCACTTACCCCACATTCTTGAGCCACTTGCGCCATCGAAAGTTGAATTACTTCATTGGGATTTTGCAAGACCCAATTAGCAACGCGCACTTCGGAATCGTTTAACGCCGGCAGCTGGCTGCGGATGAGGGATAGGGAGTTGGGTTGGGGGGTAAATGTTGTTTCCATCGCATAAATGGCGGTACTACGTAAGTGTCGTTTTTGTTGTGGTACTGCTTCAATATAACTTAATACCATTTCAAAGTCAATACTTTTTTTGTTTTTGCTCAAATTACTAAGTGACCTTACGCAGTGTCGTTCTGAGAGCAGCGAAGAACCTCTACAATTGTCTAGGAGACCCTCGCCTGCACTGCAACGCACAGATCGCAGTGCGGCGCAAGTGTCGCTCCGCTCACATCGTCCCAATGTTCTTCGGGAGGGTGACACGCCTAAAGTGCGTAAGGTGAGTTACTAACTCATCTTATGCGGCGTTGTCGTTTCGACGAGCAGAGCGAGGAGAAATCTTTTGTGCTAGGACAGGATTTCTCGCTTCGCTCGAAATGACACTGTGTAATGTCAACTTACTAAAAACTGGCACTTGACTTTGGAAATAATTTGAGATATATTTTGTGGTGGTACTGCAATTAAAATAAATTTTGTGTAGTGATACCAATTTTAGAAAATTGCAAGAAGGTTATCCATCGGTGTTTTCGGGGCATTCGCCCCGCACAAATCTATATTTGATATGAGGAGAAGGAAGATATGAACAAACTGTTAACTGTTCTGCTTGTCGCTATGTTCTTGCTCGCCGCGTGCGCTCCTGCTGCCGCGCCAGAAGCCGCCGCACCTGAGGCTGCTGCGCCAGAAGCTTCTGCACCTGAGGCTGCCGCTACAGAAGCCCCCGCCCCTTGCGCGCCGGATGCTCCTGCCGCTTTGACTGGTCTTGCGGAACCGCTCACGATTGCTGTTGTCCGCAATCTGCCCTCCGATGACCACACCAAACAATTCCTCGATGGCGCCCGCACGATGGGTGAGTCACTCGGCTTTGTTGTAGATACCTTCATTGCTGACAATGATGATGCCAAGTTCCAAGAACTTGTCGCTCAGGCAATCGAAAAGGGCTACGATGGCTTGATCATTTCTCACGGCAAGAAGGATTACTCCTACGACATGCTCAAACCCGCCGTAGATAAGGGCATTCAGGTTGTCACCTTCGACACCGTTATTGAAAAAGACGGCATGAACCTGCCCGAAATCACAACCACCTTCCAGGATGACTTCAAACTCGCGGAACTGTCCCTGGGTGAAATCGCTGCCCTCAAGGCTGATGGTTCACCCGCTCGTGTCATCAAACTCTGGTGGGGACCTGGCGTTCCTCCGCTTGACCGCCGCGAAACCATCTACCAGAAATTCCTCGAAGAAGGCAAACTCGAAACCCTCGAAACCGTTGGACCTTCAAACTTCCAGGATGTTCAGGGCGATATCGCCGCCAAAGTTGGCGCGTTGCTCGCCAAGTACCCCGAAGGTTCTGTAGACGCGATCTGGGGTTCATGGGATGAAATGGCAAAGGGCGCGTACAAGGCTCTCAAGGATGCCGGACGCACCGACATCATGCTCATCTCCATTGATGTCTCCAATCAGGATATGAACCTGATGCGCGAAGAAGGCTCTGTGTGGCTCTCCACCGCCGCCGTTGACCCCGCCCTTATCGGCATGGTTGATATGCGCCTGCTCGCCAAGAAATTCGCTGGTGAAGAAGTCCCCGCTAACTATGACCTTGAAGCCAAGCTCATCAAAGCTTCGCAACTCAAGCCCGATACCAATATGCTCAACCTGAAAGATGTTATTGAAGGTTGGGGCAAGTCTGACGCCTTCCTCGAGCCGTGGATGGAACAGATGGTTGGTTGCAATAAATAATTCGATAATTGTCCTTGATTTTATAAGGATGGTTTTCTAAGTTATGCATCAATAAGAGAGAGGATTGGGTCTCCTAGTCCTCTCTTTTTTCAGGTAGAATTGCTCTCGCGTTATATTTTTTAATTTCTGTACTTGGAGGTGTGCCATCGAAGCACCGTCACAACACCACTTGGAAATGACAAAGATTGCCATTGAGTTTCCCGGCGTTAAGGCTTTATCCGGCGTGGATTTTCAAGTCAAAACAGGCGCTATTCATGCTTTGATAGGCGCAAATGGCGCGGGGAAATCCACCCTCATGAAGATTTTAGCGGGGGCGTACAGTCATTACACAGGTTCCATCACCATTGACGGTCAGCAGGTGGAAATTCGCACGCCAAGCGCCGCCAAACAACTTGGCATCGAAATCGTTTATCAAGAAGTAGATACCGCGCTCGTGCCTTATCTTTCTGTAGCAGAAAACATCATGCTGGATGTGATGGTGAACCGTATGGGCAAGCAGCAGTTTGTCCGCTGGAATGAAATTCACCGTTCCGCGCAGCAGACTTTGAATCGTATGGGCGTAAAGATTGATACCCGTGAGTTGGTTCAAAACCTGACCCTTGCGCAAAAACAAATGGTTTTGATTGCGCGAGCCTTGTCTGAGCAAGCGCGATTTTTGGTCTTGGATGAACCCACCGCGCCTCTTTCCACTACAGAGACACAGGAACTCTTCCGCTTAATTAAAGACCTTGCATATAACAATAATGTAGGCGTGGTTTTTATCTCCCATCGCCTGCCTGAAATTTTTGAAATTTGTGAAGATGTCACAATCTTGCGTGATGGTTTGGTCGTGACACATCAACCCGTTTCTGAGGTGCGTCCGCTTCAAGTCATCGAGCTGATGCTTGGACATCGTTTCGATGAAACGTACCCCAAAACAAAAGTACCCATTGGCGAAAAAATTTTTGAGGTGAAAAACCTTTCTACGTATGACAGCGCAGTTGGGAATGCCAGTATGTATGTGCGCGCAGGCGAAATCGTCGGCGTTGCTGGATTGGTCGGCGCGGGAAAAACAGAACTCAGCAAAGCCATCTTCGGCGCGCTTCCCCAAAAGCAAGGTGAAATCTATTTGAAGGGACGCAAGATCACAGTGCGCACTCCCTATCATGCTGTTCAACAAGGTCTGGCTTTGGTTCCGGAAGAGCGCCGCAAAGAAGGCGTGTTGGTTGAAGAACCCGTTTATATTAACCTTTCTGCTGCCAGCCTTTCACTATTTTCTTCGGCGCTTGGATTTTTACGCGGAGCGGCTGAACATGCGTCTGCGCGTAAAGTCATCTCAGACTTGGGAATTAAAACCCCATCTGATAGCCAGAAGGTCGCCTATCTTTCGGGCGGCAATCAGCAAAAAGTTGCGGTGGGAAAGTGGCTGGTGACTGAAGCGGAAGTATATATATTTGACGAGCCAACCAAAGGCGTGGATGTGGGCGCGAAACACGAAATTTTTGAACTTATTGGTAAGTTGGTTGCAGCAGGCAAAGGCGTTATTTACGCCTCCTGTGAACTTGCTGAAATTATAGGTATTACAGATCGCACGTATGTGATGTATGACCACACGATTGTCAAGGAACTGGTGACAGCGGAAACCAATGAGGCTGAAATCCTATTCTATTCCACCGGAGGCAAATAAAAATGGACGCTGGCGCTTTGTCTAAATCTGATGCTCAAAAGCAGAAATTCTCTAATCTTGCTATGAATTTTCTGACGAAATGGGGAACGATCATTACTATCATTCTGCTGATCGGGTTCTTTGCCATTTCCATGCCGCCTTTTATCAAAACTTCGAACCTGCTGACGATTTTGCGCAGCATCTCGATTGTGACCGTAATTGCGACAGGCATTACCATCTCTTTGACTGTCAACGGTTTTGATCTTTCGGTGGGGTCTGTTGCCACCTTCGCGGATTCACTCGTCATCTCGGCGTTCGTATGGTACGAGTTTGGTTTAGTCCCCGCAATTTTGCTCGCGTTGGGCGGCTGTCTGCTGGTGGGGTTGGCAAATTCATTCCTTATTGTCAAATTACGAATCCCTGACCTTTTGGCGACTCTTTCGATGTTGTTCATTATCGAAGGCGTGGCAATGACCTATACCGGCGGCGGCTCCATCAGCGAGGGAATGCCGCGCTTGGATGGCACAGAAACATTCGGCAGACTCGACCCGTTTTTCAAATCCATTGGCTCCGCGCCGTGGATCATTGTTATCATGCTGGTCGTGGTCACTGTTGTTCATATCTTTTTGAACTACACAAAACACGGACGTTATTTATATGTAGTCGGCGGAAACTTGGAAGCAGCCCGCCTTTCTGGTATTCCAGTAGACCGCTATCGGACGCTTGCTTACGTCCTTGCTGCCCTGCTTGCCGCGCTTGGTGGAGTCATTCTTGGCTCGCGCATCGGCTCAGCGCAAATCAATGCGGGCGCGGGATACTTAATGCCCGCTGTCGCTGCCGCTTATATCGGGTTTAGCGTCGGCGGCGCGGGGCGTCCCAATGCCATCGGAACGTTGATGGGCGCGGTGTTGATGGGCGTGCTGGAAAACGGATTGGTGATGATGTCCGTGCCTTATTATTCACTCAACATTGTCAAAGGTGTGGTGCTTGCCATTGCGCTTGCTTCCACATATTTTCGTAAACGATAGCGCGCGATTACGCGCTGAAATCACATCCTCTCGACGGAGAATAAACCATGTCACAATTCGACAAATACTTCCTGATGAAACCTGCTGACGTGATTGCGTATGCCCGCGACCAGCTGGACTTCTTTCCTAAAGACGCGAACCTTGAGTGCGCGGAAATCGGCGATGGCAACATCAATTTCATCTTCCGCGTTTGGGATGGCAAAAGCGGTAAGTCTGTAGTGATTAAGCAGGCTGGTCCCACTGCGCGCATTTCCGAAGACTTTGTCCTCTCGACTGACCGTAACCGCATCGAGTCGGAAATCCTCATCCTCGAGCATGAACTCGCGCCCGGTCTTGTCCCGTTAATCTATAAATATGATGAAACCATGTCATGCTGCGCGATGGAAGATTTGTCCGATTATGTCATCATGCGCCGCGCCCTGATGGAACAACAGACCTTCCCGCTCTTCGCTGACCATATTACAACCTTCATGGTTAATACTTTGTTGTTGACCACTGATGTAGTGCTTGAACACAAAAAGAAAAAGAATATGGTCAAGCAATATATCAACCCTGAACTGTGTGAAATCAGCGAGGACTTGGTCTATACCGAGCCCTTCAACGATTACAAGGGACGCAACGATGTTTTCCCCCCCAACTTGGAATGGGTTAAACAAAATGTTTATGGCGATGCCGCCTTACGGTTGGAAGCCGCGAAACTGAAGTTTGAGTTTCTGACCAATGCGCAATCCCTCATTCATGGCGACCTGCATACCGGTTCTATTTTTATCAAGCCAGATTCGACAAAAATCATTGACCCTGAGTTTGCCTTCTATGGTCCCATTGGGTACGACACCGGCAATATTGTCGCTAACCTGATTTTTGCGTGGGCAAATGGCGACGCCACCATCGCCGACCCAGCGAAACGCGCCGCTTTCTGCGGTTGGGTGGAAGAAACAATTGTGCAAGTCGTGGACATGTTCAACGAAAAATTCATGGCTGCATGGCAAACCCATGTGACTGAAATCTTTGCCAAAGAACCGGGCTTTGACCGCTGGTATCTTTCGACTGTGTTGCGCGATACCGCCGGCGTCACCGGCTTGGAACTCTTCCGCCGTATTCTCGGTTTGGCGCATGTCAAGGACATCACCTCGATTGCGGATGAAGCCGCCCGCTTGCGCGCTGAACGAATCTGTTTAAGCGCCGCCGCGCACTACATCAAACACCGCGACGAATACCAGACCGGCGCGGACTTCCTCAAAACACTTCAACAATATACCGCGCAATTCCCGCGCAGTTAATTTACGGAGTTGCACATGCCTCCCCTTGAATCTGCTCTTGCCATTGAAAGCGTCCGACTGGATGACGCCAACAGCGCCATCATTTTGCTTGACCAGACTTTGATTCCCGTCGAGACGAAATATCTAACCCTGACAACGCAGGAACAAGTCTGGGAGGCTATTTATGAATTGCGCGTGCGCGGCGCGCCAGCCATCGGAATTGCGGCAGGCTTCGGTTTGTATTTAGCCGCGAAAAATATCGCCGCTGGTTTAAGCGCTGGCGCTGGGTTCGATGCGTTCTATCCGCTGTTCGTAAAGGCGAAAGAATACCTTGCCTCGTCGCGCCCTACCGCTGTTAACCTCTTTTGGGCGTTGGATAGGCTGGATGCCTGCGCGAAACAAAACGCGCATCTTCCTCTCGCGGATATGATTTCCGCGTTGCGCGCCGAAGCGGTCGCCATCAAAGATGAAGATGAGCAGATGTGTAAATCTATGGGCGAGTATGGTTTGACGCTGCTCAAACCCGGCATGGGATTGCTCACGCACTGCAACCCCGGTACGCTTGCCACAGCCCGCTATGGGACAGCCACCGCGCCCATGTATTTGGGACAGGAGCGCGGATATGACTTCAAGGTCTTTGCCGATGAAACTCGTCCGCTGTTGCAAGGCGGAAGATTGACCACCTTTGAATTACAGTCTGCCGGTATTGATGTAACTGTCATCTGCGATAACATGGCTTCGATTGTGATGAAAAACGGCTGGGTACATGCGGCGTTGGTCGGCTGTGACCGTGTTGCGGCAAACGGCGATTTTGCAAATAAAATCGGCACGTCGGGCGTGGCAATTTTAGCAAAGCATTACAACATTCCTTTTTATGTCTTTGCGCCCACTTCCACCATTGACTTGAACTGCGCCACTGGCGATGATATTCACATCGAATTGCGAAACCCAGATGAAATCAAGACCAAGTGGTACGCCCGTCCAATGGTTCCGCAGGATGTGAAAGCGTACAATCCCGCGTTTGATGTCACGGATCATTCTTTGGTCACAGCGATTGTTACTGAAAATGGCATTGCTTATCCACCCTTTTCGGAAAGCCTGCCGCGAATGATGTCCCCCAAATAATTTCTTGACTTAAACAAAAAGAGGCTGCTTTTAGCCTCTTTTTGTTTAACACTTCTCAATGAAATGAATCGCGATTTATCAATCACAAAACAGCACGTCAGTTGTTCCGGCTGCCGACCCTGTTTCGTTAAACGCTTCTACTTTATATTGAAGTCCCTGTCCGCCGGGGTAGAGAATGTTTTCTTTGAAGTACGTGGAATTTGCTGGTAACTCAACTGCGAACTCATTGTTGCGATAGATGCGGTATCCTTTTTCATTATCAGCATTGTCGTTCCAGTTTAGTTCAACATCGGTTAAGCCTGTTCCATAACAAAACCATCCCCAACCATTTTTAGAAAAACTTGGAGGTTCAGGGACGCCGCCCACAGTAGTAGGTAATGCCGTGACGCGCGGAACTTTTCCAAAGTTGCCGGATGGGGTGGCGAATTCAGCGGAAACCCAACATTCGCCATTTGCAGTAGAAACGAGCCAATAATTAGGCGGAGAGTAGCCGATAATTTTCACAGGCTCATTTGGAACGACTTGCGCAATGCGGTCGTAATCTTTGCCCGGACCTTTTCTGCAATTGACCACGTCGCCAACGCTGATCATTGGCGGCACCGCGGTAAGTGTTGCTGTAGGTTGGGTTGGTTTTTGGGTGGGTGTCACAAGCGGCGTGGATGGGGCAGAAGACAACGCGGCTTCGACAGTCAATGCTGCGGCGGTAGAAATGACTGTGGAGTCGTTTGCGCTGGCTGGCATGGTGCAGGCTGTGAGTAACATCCCAATTAGCAATAGAAACAGGTTGATTTTTTTCATTTCTTCCTCACTTGCGCGCAAATAAAAAGTAATATCTAGCTAAGAATAATACAGGTATTCGGTCCTTTTTGCTTGGACTGTTTCAGCGCCTCGATCGTATGTGCGACCAAATCCGCGCCTGACATGGTTTCTCCGCCTTGATGGAAAGTTGCCCCAATTTGTAAAGAATAGGCAATTGAAAACCCGTCAGGCGTTTCAAATTTATTCTTGAATACCGAAAGGATTCTTTCGCAAATAATATTGATCCCATTTGCGTCTGTGTTGGGCAGTAATATTTTATACATATTTCCAGCTCTGGATATGATATCCACCGATCGCAGGTGATTGTTGAGTGTGGATATAAATATCTGCGGCGCGGCACGCTGCGCCTCTTCGTTGATTGCCGTGAACTTCATCTCTATTTGGATTAAAGACATCGGGGTGGGATATCTTCTGGCGCGCGCGATTTCGTAATCAAACAATACTTGAAATACATCTGCGCTATAGACATCGTCGTTGCGTATCTCCATTTTTCTCATGTGTGATTCCTTATTATTGTATTCCCGCAGTGATGGATTGAATCAACGCATCGAGAGTTGGCAGCGTAGGCGTAAACGCATTGGGGTCATTGGCATTTAATTTTTGCGCAACAAGGTTGAAGTGCGCTTCTATATTTTCGAAATTCTCCCAATCGAAGGGAACACCGTCCGCGGGCAGGGGCGATTCAGGGTTGCCGTTTTGAGTAAGGAACGCGGCGTTGATGGGCAGCAGCGCGGCAACGTAATACGTGCCGTCGCTGGTCATCCCTTGAAAGGTGTAAAACAAACTTTCGTTGTTGATGGGATACGGCGCTTGACCATATTGAGTCAAGTAGCGAATTCCCTTCCCATTTTGAAATTCGACGAATTGCTCGTTGGTGCGTATCATCTGCGCGGCATTGAATAACGGCAGGAAGGGTAAATGTTCCGGGAGCGGCGCGCCGGGATTTGCAAGAATGGATTGCAAGTCTCCAATGATTTGTTTCGCGCCTTCATGCATCGCGGCATACTCATTTGCAGGGTAGATGATAATTTTCGCGCTGTGAAATGTATTTTGCACAAGATAATTGTTCAACGCAAATTCAGTATATGCGGGATATATTTCCCAATATGGCATGTCTTCGGTTGGCGGCGAAGCGGGGAACATGTTGACCGCTGTTCCGCTGGCAAGCCCCTGCGGAATGACAAAACTCGTCCCATTGACAGAAATGGACATCCCATTGAATGCGGCGGTTGGCGTTTCCACGATAACAGGCGCAACCGGCGGAACTTCTGTGGGGACGTTGGCTGCTTCCGGCGCAAGCACGGGCATTGGCGCGGTTTGTCCAAAACTACATGCAAACATAAATAGCAGCGCAAAAGCAAATAAGTAGGTGGCGTGATTCTTTTTCATGATTTCTCCGTTATTTAACTTGGGCGATTCTTCCGCCCGTCATTTTTTGTAAGTCATCCATTTTCAATTCAAAGATTGCGTTTGGCGTGCCTGCCGCAGCCCAAACGGTTTGATAGGTTAAAAAATCCTCGTCAATGTAAGTTTCCATTTTTTCAACATGACCGATAGGAGGCACGCCGCCAATTGCAAAGCCGGTGACCCTGCGTACAAAGTCCGCATCGGCGCGGCTGATTTTTTCACCCGCATATTCGCTGATGCGCTTTTCGTTTACGCGGTTCGCGCCGCTGGTCAACACCAAAATCGGCTTGCCCGACTTCCCCATAAAAATCAGCGACTTGATGATTTGTCCCAGCTCGCAGCCTGCGCGGTCTGCCGCTTCTTGCGCGGTGCGCGTTGATTCGGCGTGTTCGATGACGGTATAAGCATACCCCAGTTCGCTCAACAAATTTTGTATTTTTTGTGCGGATGAAGAAAGTTGTGTCATGCGTCTATTATAATGGGAGTATGCCTACACAAGAAGAAACCTATATTGCGTAAATTGAATTTACCCTCTCATACTCACGAACTTTCAAATGCAACAAGGAGATGATTACATGGAATACGTAGACCTTCGTTCTGATACTGTTACCAAGCCCACGCCTGAAATGCGCGAGGCAATGGCAAAAGCCGAAGTCGGTGATGATGTTTATATGGACGACCCAACGATAAATGCCTTACAGGAAAAAGCCGCGGACATGCTCGGCAAAGAAGATTCGCTTTTCGTCCCGTCAGGCACAATGGGCAACCTGCTCGCGCTGCTTGTCCACTGTCAACGCGGTGATGAAGCCATTATGGGAGATAAATCTCATATCTATTTGAACGAAGCCGGTGGAAGCGCCGCGCTTGGCGGCATTCACCCGCACCCGCTTAAAAATCAAACCGATGGAACGCTGCTATTGGATGAAATCCGCGCTGCGATTCAAACCGAAGATGTGCATCACACCATCACGCGCTTGATTTGTTTGGAGAATACGCAAAACGTGTGCGGAGGCGTTCCGCTTTCGGCAGATTATATGCGGGCAGTGGGGCAACTCGCGCGGGAGAATCAACTCGCGCTCCACGTGGATGGCGCGCGGATTTTCAACGCGGCGGCTGCGCTTAAGGTTTCAGTCAAAGATTTAGTCGCGCCTGCGGATTCGGTCATGTTTTGTTTGAGCAAAGGTTTGGTTGCGCCGGTGGGTTCGATGCTGGTTGGAACGAAAAAATTCATTAACCGCGCGCGTCACTTGCGGAAGATGCTTGGCGGCGGAATGAGGCAGGCGGGCATCCTTGCGGCGGCTGGCTTGATTTCGCTCGACCAGATGACGACACGCCTGGAGCAGGATCATATTCGCGCGCAGAAGTTGTTCGATGGGTTGAAAGAGGCGCGCGGTTTGATTCTCAATGAGCCGCCCATGTTAACGAACATGGTTTACTTTGACCTTACGGATGATGTAAAGTTATCCCTCCAGCAAATTGTGGACGAAATGAAAAAGCGCGGCGTGCTGGTGGATTGGGCAGGTCCGCGCAAGTTTAGGTTGGTCACTCATTATTGGGTGGATGACGCAGGCGTGGAGAAAGCCTTGCAAGCGATGAAAGAAGTAATCAGTTTATAAAAAACATGCCTCTTGCGATAAACGGGAGTGCCTAAATCATGGGTAAAGATCGCAATAACCTGTCGTCCTTGAGCCGTGACACAGCGGAATCTCCTTTATTTCCGGCAAGCAACGGGAATTTTTGCCACCATTTCCCATTGCTCAAATGAATGCAACAAAATCATTACCCGTAATTTAGCCACTCCCCGA
>DZBA01000036.1 GCA_022729775.1 Anaerolinea thermophila
GCGCGTGATGTGTGGGCGTTCCTTTGCAATATTTTCCGCTGTTTCCCCCATCGAGTCTGTTCCGTACATTTCCTTCATCTTTGGATTCGGATATCGCCAGCCAAGCGCGGTGTCATAAGCCGTCAGGTTACCGAATGAAAATCCCGTTTCGGCTTTGGGGAGCGAATACGGCGCGCGGCTCATAGATTCGACCCCGCCCGCGATGTAAATATCCCCTTCGCCGGATTTGATCGCGCGCGCAGCCATATTCACCGCATTAAGCCCGGAAGCGCACAACCGGTTCACCGTCACCCCGCCGACATGCACCGGCAAACCAGATAATAACGCAGCCATACGCGCGACATTGCGATTATCCTCGCCTGCCTGATTCGCGCATCCAAAAAAAACTTCTTCCACCAGCGCGGGGTCGAATTGATTTCTTTCCAAAATGGATCTGATAACATGCGCCGCCATATCATCGGGGCGCACAGAAGATAGGATTCCGCCCAGCGCGCCAACCGGCGTGCGGATTGCGTCAACAATTACAGGTGTGGACATAGGATTCTCCGTTTCAAAAATAACTGCGATATGTGATTTTACCACCGGAGAAACGCCGCGCGTCACGCGCTGCGGTTTATATATTTTGTATATGCCCAATACAATAACGGATTGTAGACTCGATCCAGCGCCTGCGCCGCGCGTTTAACTTCGCCGCCGAATCCGCGCTTGAAGCGATAAACGCCCCACAACCCATCGTGGCGCGATTCGAACTCCGCTTCGAGTTTTTCCTCGTCCGCGTCGGGGACTCCCCACAAATCATATTCTGCGCAGCCGCGAGACTTTGCCCAGCGAATCGCTTCCCATTGCAAAAGATAAGTCGGCATTCGGTTACGCTCTTCATCATTCGATGCGCCGTAGACATACCACGCGCGCCTGGAGTTCGCAAAGACCATCAACGAAGCAAGCGGCTTGCCCTCATATTCTGCGACAAGCAATTCGCAAATTCCTTTGGGATGGAATAAGTTATATGCGCGTTGATAATATTCAAAAGAATGCACGCCAAAGTTATCGCGTCCGCCTGTGACGGTCATCATCTCGTGGAAGGCTTTCACGTCATCCCACACGCGGACGGTTACGCCTTTCTTCTGCGCGAGGCGGATGTTATAACGGCATTTTTGTTTCATCTTTGACAAGATCGTTTCTTCATTGTCACGAATGTCAATTACGACGGTGCGCGGAGGCTGAATGTTATGGTTTGAAATTTTGAAGGATAATGGCGGGAGGGTGAAAGTTGAAGGTTGAAGGTCAAGACCGTCAGTCCACAAGTCAGGCTCAATCTTCAAGAAAACAGCGCGGTTATTTTTGCAAACAGAATCAACTTCTTTCCAAAATTGTTTACTTGCAACTTGGAACTTATAACCTGCAACATGCAACTCATTACTAAACACCGGCTTCGGCATGTATGCAACCGTAAACCCCAGCGGAAGTCTGCGGAATAAAACCTGCGCGCCGAGATTTTCAGCAACAACGCGAATCGGCTTCCACCCAAACGCGGACTTTAATTCGCCCCACTCGCCCATTTGAAGCAAATGCGCGTCAGGGTAGTTAGAGAGGAATTGATTCCATTCGGAGAGGGAGATTTGGGGCATAAGGATTTCATCCATCCAATTCATCGCGGACGGCGGCGCGAATGGTAGCGCCGGGGATAAGGTCATCCAGAAATTGGGCAATTGCTTCGGGCTGCGAAGAAAGACTGAGCGTGGATAACTGCTCGATGGCTTTCGTCAAATCAAGTTGAGGCAATGCCGCGTTATCCTGGTCAAGGCGAAACACATCAGGGTGCGAAGTATCCGCCAGCGGGGTATCTTCCTCCCACAATTCTTCCACCAATTTTTCGCCGACGCGGATTCCTGTAAACGTGATTTCAATATCTTTGTGCGGCTCAAGCCCCGAAAGCCGGATGAGGTCTTCGGCAAGGTCAACAATGCGGACAGGCTTGCCCATGTTGAGGACAAAGACTTCACCGCCCGCGCCCATCGAAGCGGCTTGCAATACAAGATACACGGCTTCGGGGATGGTCATGAAAAAGCGGTACATATCGGGGTGCGTCACGGTGACGGGTCCGCCGTTGGCGATTTGATTTTTGAAAATTGGAATAATGCTGCCGCGGCTGCCAAGCACATTTCCAAAACGGACAACCGTAAACGCGCGCCCATTTTTTTGCGCGGCATCGAGGACAATCATCTCCGCGATTCGTTTGGTCGCGCCATAGACGCTCGAAGGGCGCACCGCTTTGTCGGTGGAGATTAACACAAAACGCTCAATGCCATGCTCAAGCGCGGATTGAACCAAATTGCGCGTGCCAAAAATGTTGTTGGTGACTGCTTCGACAGGGTTGGCTTCCATCAATGGGACGTGCTTATGCGCGGCGGCATGAAAGATAACTTGCGGCTGTCGCTCTGTAAAAATGGAGTTCAACCTTTGCGCGTTGCGAATATCCGCAATGACGGGAATAATTTTTAAGGTTGGATAATTACTTTGCAATTCAAGCAAAATTTCAAAAATACTATTTTCGCCATGACCGAGCAAAACAAGTTCGGATGGATTGCGCCGCGCGATTTGTCGGCATAGCTCGCGCCCAATTGAGCCGCCCGCGCCCGTGACCAGCACGCGCCTACCTTCGAGAGTTTGCCCGACTTTTTCGTCATTCACACGGACGTGATTGCGGCGCAACAAGTCGGTGATGTCCACTTCGCGCAAACGATTCACATTGACTTTTCCGCCGATAAGTTCGTACAGCCCCGGCATGGTGCGCGATGGGATGCCTTTTTCACGGCATACATCATTCACCATGCGGACGATTTTCCCCGGCGCGGTGGGAATGGCGATGATAACTTCATCCACCTGCTGTTTATCCAAAATGCCCGCGAGTTTATCAATCTTTCCAATCACCGAAACGCCATAAATTTCATGCCGCTGCTTTGCGGGGTCGTCATCGAGAAAACCAACAGGGATGAGATTAATCAACGCGGATTTTTGCAACTCGCGCACAACCAGCGCGCCCGCGTCACCCGCGCCAATAATCAACGCGCGTTTGGATTTTCCCACGCGCTGCATATTCGCCTGCTCGGAAAGAATCCGCAGCGTGAAACGCGAGCCGCCGATGAGGACAAGCGAGAGCAGCCAGTCAATGCCCAACGCGGAACGCGGCATTCCCGGCTGAACAAATCCCGCGCTGATTAAAATCAACATCACGCCTGAGGTTAAGACAGACGCAGTGGTAACGGCAATGGTAATAAGCCTCAACTCATTGGTGCTGGCGTACACCCATAAGCGGCGATAAAGTCCAAAATAAAAATGAACGGGGATTTTAATGACAAGCGCAACGGCGCACATCATCAAGGCGGCGGGGAAATAATAAGGCAACTGGCTGACATCCAGCCGCAGGGCAAAACTCCCCAACACCGAAACGATGATGAGGGCAAGGTCGCCAAGTAAGACAAAACGATTGCGGATGTGGGGCATTTAGAAGTTGCGGGTTTAAGGTTGAAGGTTACGCATTGTCTCAACCGCTTCTCTCACGCCATCAACCAAACTCACTTGCGGTTTGAAGCCAAGCGTTTCCATAATTTTCTTGGGCGTACCGATGGAGCGGTAAATATCACCTGCGCGCGGGTCGGCGTGGATGTGCTTTGGCGCGTTCGGAAAAATCTGGTAGAGGATGTCGAGCAGGTCAAGCAGGCGGGTTTCAACTCCCGTGCAGACGTTGAAGATTTGCCCGGGCGCGGCGGGATGCTGCGCGGCAAGCAGGTTCGCCTGCACCACGTCGCGGACATTGACCAAGTCGCGGGTTTGTCCGCCATCGCCATAAATGGTCACGGGCTTGTTATCCAATATGCGGCGGATGAAGATTGGCACAGCGGCGGCGTACATCGAGTCGGGGCGTTGACGCGGACCATAGACGTTGAAGTAACGCAGCACAGCGACTTCCAATCCAAAGGAGCGTGTGTATAAATCGGCGTAGAGTTCATCCACGCGCTTGGAGCTGGCATAAGGGGAAAGTTGTACCAGCGGAGTATCTTCGGTCAGCGGCATGGCGGTTGAGTCGCCGTACACCGCCGCGCTGGATGCAATCACCACGCGCTTGACGTTTGCCTTCCGCGCCGCCTCGAACAACATGGAAGTGCCTGTGACGTTCACATCGAAACATTCCTGCGGCTTTTCCATTGACTCGGGGACAGAGACAAATGCCGCTTCGTGGAAAATCACATCCACACCGCGCACGGCTTCCTTCACTTTGGACTCATCGCGCAAATCGCCTTCGATGAGTTGCGCATCCAAGCCGCGCAAATTCTCACGCCTGCCCGAAGAAAAATTATCCAGAATACAAACATCCGCGCCTTGCGAAAGCAAAGCGCGTGTAATATGCGAGCCGATAAAGCCCGCGCCGCCTGTGACTAAATATTTCATAAAAAACCTCGTGAAGTCCAGAATTTCTACTTCTGGATGAATTTGCTTTGAAGAAATTTCACAAGTAAAACTTGCGGATTCTCTATCTTCCTGTTCGTCTCAACACCGTGCCGATAGTACGCAGAACAATAGTGAAGTCCATGCCTAGTGTGCGGTGTTTGATGTAATATAAATCATATTCCAGTTTGATGGCTGTTTCTTTAACAGAAGCGACATAACCATAATTAATCTGCGCCCAGCCTGTAAGTCCCGGCTTGACCAGTAAGCGCGCGCGGTAAAAAGGAATCTCTTTTTGAAATTGCGCCACCAATTCGGGACGTTCAGCGCGCGGACCGACCAGACTCATCTCGCCGGTTAACACGCCGATAAATTGCGGCATCTCGTCAATGCGCGTCTTGCGGATGAATTGTCCCACACGGGTAATACGCGGGTCGTCCTCTTCTGCCAGTTTCGCCCGACCATCCGCTTCGGCATTTTGTTTCATAGAACGAAACTTGTAAATCTTGAATACGCGCCCGCCCTTGCCTGATCTTTCTTGTCCGTAAAAAACAGGGAAACCGCTTTCAATTGCAATTGCAACTGAGACAAACGGAAGCATCAATAAAAAGATGAATGAACCGACAAGCCCGCCGAGAATATCCATCAAGCGCTTGAAAAATTCATATACGCCGCTTACGCGCACCTGATCTACAAACGAGCGAATCACCCAATCTGATTCGAGGTGGTCAATCGGCACGCGCTGGGTCATCTCTTCGTACATGATGGGCATACGCATCACTTCGATTTCGCGTTCCTGCGCGTCCAAAATCGTCTGGAAGGTTTCGCCTTTAATTGCGCCTGTGATGGCTACCACTACATCAGAAACACGATACTCTTCGATGATATCGAGTAATTTACTGCTTGTGCCAAGAACCGCAAAACCGTGATATGACTTGCCAACTTTTTTTATATCGTCATCAATGAATCCAAGCAAAAGAAAAGGCGGGGGACTTAATTTACGATACGCATCGGCAAGCGTATGTCCCGCCTTGCCCGCGCCGACAATCAACACGCGGCGCATCAATCCCGATGATGTGTAAAGCCGTATATAAAAAGCGCGCCAGATGAGAGTCAAAATCGAGGCGATGACCAAAAAAGCGCCCACGCCAATACGCGGAAGCGAATTCGGGTCTGTATTAAACGTAAACAGCAACGAGTACACAAGCAAACCGACGATAGGCGCAACCGCAATTGCGCGCAGGGTCTTCTTCCAATTTGCGGCAGTGTGCGTCTCGTAGGAATCCACCATCAACAAAAGCCAGACTAAAGGAAGAAGGTAAAACCAAAAAGGTGTTTTGATGTCTATTAAACTGGGCGCAAGGCGCTCAGCGCGCAGTTCAGAAAACCCCGTTCCAACAAGCCGCGCAATTTCGCGGGTTAACGAAAGTTGATACCAGATATACAACGCCAACCCCATCGCCCCCGCCGAAGCGATAAAATCGCCTATAAGCAGGATGGTGCGTTGCTCACTGGGACGTAACCGAATTGCAGGTTTTTGAATATCAGCCATGGTTCAATTTTTTAAGCGCGCTCCACAAAAACGCGGCGCCCCAGGAGATGTGCATGGTCGCAATGGCAAACGGCAAACCGATGAACAAAAATGGTCTTCGCTTTTCAACTGCCAATTTGAGAGCAGCCGCTCCGAGCGCGGAAAAGTATAAGATTAATTGGGCGGCAAGCAGCCAGCGCGCCAGCCCAAAGAATAAGGATAACACAAGAAGCACAAAAAGACTTAAAACAAAAATTGGGGGAAGCGCCTGCCGCCAGCGTAAGGTATGCGGATACCGCTTGAGCATTTGCAGTTTCCAAAACCCATAACGCCAGTATTGAACCGCCAATTTTCCAAACGTACTACGCGAAAAATACACCGAGCGGATGGTGGGGTCGAGCCAGACAACGCCGCCTGATTCGCGCACGCGCGTATTGAACTCATAATCTTCGTTGGCAAGCAACGTCTCATCAAACATGCCAATTTTATCGAGCAGGTCGCGGCGAAACGAGCCAAACGGGACAGTATCCACCGCGCCTTCTTTCGCGTTGAGCCTATACATCGCGTCGCCTACCCCAAGCGGATGCGCCGCCGCAAAAGAAATGGATTCCGCAACCCAAGTATTTGCGCCGGGACGAATCTCCCACACGCCGCCGATGTTCGCGCCCTTGCCCGCATTATGCGCGGCGACGCACCTCTCCGCATATTCAGGAATCGGCATCGAGTGAGCGTCAAGGCGGATGATAATTTCTCCGCGCGAATTTTTAATCGCCTGATTCAGCGCGGCGGGAATCGTCTGCGTTGTATTATCTACTACGCGAATGGACAGGTCGGGATGTTCAGATTGAAAGTCGGCAATAACCTCGCGCGTTTTATCGGTGGACATGCCATCTGAAATGACAAGTTCTATCTGCGCGCACGGATAAGTCTGCGCGAGAATTGCATCCAACAAATGGCGGATGGTAGATTGCTCGTTATAACAGGGGACGATAATGGAAATAAAATTTTTCATTGTATAAAGGAGCTACTTATTTCCGTGTTTGATCGGAATCCGCACTTCAAAGGTCGTCCCCTCTCCCAACCTGCTGCGGACGCCAATTCTACCACCATGCGCGCGGATAATTTCCCGCGCAATGGCAAGCCCAAGCCCCGCGCCGTGTTTTTTTCCGCCTTTACGCGCCGGGTCTGATTGGTAAAAACGCTCGAAAATATGCAACTGCGCTTCGGGAGAAATGCCCGCGCCCGTATCAATGACAGAAATGAGCATCACCCCAAAGTTTGCTTGTTTGCCGGCAGGGTTGCCGCTTAAATCCAAAATTGCGCGCAAGGTAATCGTTCCGCCGCTGGGCGTGAACTTAAGCGCGTTATCTACAAGATTGGTAAACACCTGCGCCAATCGGTCACCGTCAGCGGTGAGTTTCGGCAGATTCGGTTCAACTTCCACTTGAATTTGCACGCCCGCCTTTTGCGACTGCGGCGCGAACTTTTCCGCGACCGTGTTCAATAACGCCCCCATTTGCACCGCCGACATGGTAATCTCTGCTGTGCCTGCGTCGAGTTTGGCAAGGTCAAGCAGGTCAAGCGCCATGCGATGCATTCGCGCGGATTCATCATAGATGATTTGCGCCGCCTGCTGGCGCGAAGATTCACTATCGGCTGTTCCATCCAAAATCGCCTGCGCAAACCCCTGAATGGACGTGAGCGGAGTCTTCAATTCATGCGAGACGTTGGCGACAAAATCGCGCTGCGATTGTTGACTCGCGCGGACGCGCTCAGTCATCGAATTGAACACGCGCGCCAACTCCTGTACCTCATGCGGACCTTGCGGCGGCACGGGGTGAATCTCCGCATCGGGCATTGCGCGCGCTGCCGCAATAATTTTTTGAAGCGGGTCTGCGATCCAACGCGCAAAGATAAATGCCAGCCCCAGCGAAAGCAGCAGCGCAAGCAATCCGCTTTGAATGATGGCTGGCAACAAGTCATCGGTAAACAGGTTTACGATTGAAATTCGCGGACGCGGCGAAGCAACGACAAGGAAGGTTTTGTCGGGAAGTCTTTCGAGCGCGTACAACCATGCCGCGCCGCTCTCATCACGCATAATGGGAAGTTGTGAAAGCAATCGCTTTTGCGGAAATGGCAGCGCGGACGCTTTTCCTGCGGAAGTATCCAACAGCAATTGCCTATCACGCGAAAATAACAAAATACGCACATCGAAATTTTGCGCGGCTCTCTGCGCAACGTTTTCAATCGGCTGCGTTTCGTCCCTTTTTGCGATTACTGTTTGAACCGCCTTCAACTGTTGAATTGTCTGGCGGTACAACAATGGGTTTCGCAATAAATAAAAGAAGAGAATCAGCGCCACAATGCTCAACGCAGTGACGATGACCAGCGCATAACTTAACCAGAGACGGGAACGGAGGGAAGAGAACATGGCAGGGTGCAAATCACGTATTACGCATTACGTAATGCGTAACTCATATCACCAATTTATATCCCACCCCTGTAACGGTTTCAATTTTTACAGAACTTGCTTCTATTTTCTTTCGCAAGTGCGCGATGTGAACATCCACCGTGCGGGTTTGCCCATAATAATCAAATCCCCATGCGAGTTGAAGCAATTGCTCGCGCGTGAAGACGCGGCTGGGCTGCTCGGCAAGCGTAACCAGCAAATCAAATTCCTGCGCGCGCAAATCAACCAGATTAGACGCAATGCGAACTTCCCGCGCAACTGGGTCAATGGTCAGGTCGCCGCGATAAATGGGTTGCGCGTCGGATTCGCGCGTTTTTTCGCTGCGCCGCAAAATCGCTTTGGCGCGGGCGGTTAACTCGCGCGGGTTGAAAGGCTTGGTCAAATAATCATCCGCGCCGAGTTCCAGACCGAGAATCTTATCAATGTCTTCGTCGCGGGCTGTCAGCATGATGATGGGCGTCTGGTTGCCGCTGGCGCGAAGTCTGCGGCAAACCTCGAAGCCATCCAACTTGGGAAGCATCACATCCAGCACAATAAGCGCGGGACGATGTTTAGTCACCGCCTCCAACGCGGATTCGCCATCGCCAACTTCATGCGTGCGAAATCCTTCGCGCTCGAAATACATGCGCGCGAGTTGAACAATGGAAGGTTCATCATCCACGAGAAGGATAAGTTCGGAAGCCATGATATTGCGGGAATCCAGCAGTAGAACTGCTGGACTCCTGATTCATCTACCCAATAATCGCAACTGCTTCGATTTCGACAAACGCGCCCTTGGGAAGCCCAGCAACAGCAACCGTGCTGCGCGCGGGGGGATTCTCACCGAAGAATTCGGCGTACACCGCGTTCACCTTCGGAAAGTCGCTCATGTCTTTTAAGAACACTGTGGTCTTGACCACTTTGGACATATTCGAGCCAGCCGCGTCGAGGACTGCGGTCAAATTTGTCAACACCTGACGAGTCTGCTCTTCCACGCCGCCTTCGATGAGATCGCCTGTCGCTGGAATCAACGCAATTTGTCCCGCTGTGTAAACCATTGTCTCGGTTGCGACGGCTTGCGAATATGGACCAATTGCCTTGGGCGCTTTATCTGTTTGAACAATTATTTTCTTCATTATTACCTCATTTGTGATATTGATGTGGGTCGAGTATACAACCTTTACGAAAATCATTCAATATAAGCGCGAAAAGGAGAACCGCAACTGAACTTATTTGATAAAATACAGAAATGAAAAAAATCGCGGGAATTCTATTGATGATGATGTTTTCAGTCAGCGCGTGCGCGCCTGTCAACCCGGAATACATCGGGCTGCCAGCGGGGTTATCCACGCTAGGCACATCCACGCCAGAACCGGAGAATTCAACTGTCCAACAAAAAACGCCGCCTTTACCGCCCTTGAATGCGTCATGGCAAATTCAATATACCGGCGAAATGGACTACAGCCTCGATGTTGACGTTTACAACCTTGACCTGTTCGACACAAACGCGGACATCATTGCCCAACTTCATGAGCGCGGAATTTTCGTCATGTGCTATTTCAGCGCGGGTTCTTTTGAAGATTGGCGCAGCGACGCGACTCAATTTCCGCGGGAAGTTCTTGGCAAGGACATGGAAGGCTGGGAAGGCGAAAAATGGCTGGACATCCGACAGATTGACGCGCTGCGTCCAGTGATGACAGCCCGTCTTGACCTTGCCGCGCAAAAAGGCTGTGACGGCGTTGACCCCGACAACGTGAACGGATATGCCAACGACAGTGGGTTTCCCCTCACGCCCGATGACCAAATTGCGTACAACATCTTTCTTTCCACGCAAGCCCACGCGCGCGGACTTTCCATCGGGTTAAAAAATGACCTCGAACAAATTCCGCAGCTGCTCCCCTTTTTCGATTGGGCGTTGAACGAAGAATGTTTTTCCTATGAAGAATGTCATCTCTTGCAGCCATTCATCGAATCTGGTAAGCCGGTTTTTGTAATTGAATACACTCTCACGCCCGAAGAATTTTGTATCCAAGCAAACCAATTGAATTTCAACGCATTACAAAAGAAACTCGAACTGGATGCTTTCCGCTTTTCGTGCCGATAGGCAGAATATTTTCAGAGACTGTTTAATAAGTACCTTTCTGTACACGGATGCCACAGATTTCACGGATTCTCACGGAAAAATCTTAAAAAATCCGCGTAAGTCCGCGTAATCCGTCAAATCCGTGTACAAAAGGCTTGTAGCGCACAAATCAAGAAGGTTAAACCGAGTTATTAAACAGTCTCTCAAGGTAAATGGATAACGCTTTATGGAATACAACTCCCGTATGGAAATCACTTTCAAATTACTTTACACCCTGCTCGCGCGCCTCGAGAAAATTTCCGCGGATTCTGTCTGGGCGCATCGCGCCAGCGGCGTGCGCGGATCATTGATTCGCATGATGGAAAAAATGGAAGGCGGCGCATCCGTCCCAGAATCCGACTTGCAGCGGATGACAAACCTGGGGTTTTACATCCTGCAAAAAGCAGCGGAGGAAAAATTCAAGTGATGTAAGATCTGCGAGAAAAGATTCATCTTTACAAAAAAACAACTCAAAATTGGAGAAAAAAATGAACGACCTTTACAACCCCAAACCTTCACAAATTGTGATGTATGTTACCGAATATTGCCCTGATTGCCGCCGCGCGCGAAGATATTTCGACGAAAATAAAATTGCATATCTAAAAGTAGACATTGACGAAAACCGCGAAGCGGCAAATTTTGTCATCAGCGTCAACCGCGGAAATCGCAGCGTGCCGACGATTATCTTCCCCGACGGCTCGACCTTGGTGGAACCGAGTCTGAGTGAAATGCAAACAAAACTTTCAGGATACGCCGCGCTCAATTCTTAAACAAGCGGACAAATAAAGATTGCAAGCCATCCAATGATTCGCGCACAAATTCAGAAAGTTCGCTGCCCGTTATCTTTGCAGGCTGCACGGCAACCAGCAGCGCTTCGGGACGCTTCTCTTTCGGGATGACCTTCAACAAGAGCGCGAGGTTTACGGTATGCGTAGACGCGCCGATTTTCTTCAAATCGCCCAACTCAATCAGCGCAACATCACCGGGACTTGCGCCAAAATCCGCCGCGTCTACAATAATGACAAAATTTGCGCCGGATGCTTCGATTTGGCTGATGAAATTCTCCGGGACATCGCCGGCGTCAATCAAAGGGACATCCACCTTTTTTTGAAGCCGCTTGATTAAATACGAACCCACGCCATCATCCCCGCGTTGACGATTGCCCACGCCCAGGAGAAGCGCTTTTTTTTCTGCGATGCGATCTTGGAGTTCTTCAAACATGTTGTATCAGCAATGAGATGAATGATTGGAATAAATGAAATTATAGCAAAAAGAGTCCCTGCAAAACGCGGGGACTCTTTTCAAATTTGCAAATCTCAGGGCTTCACGTACACGGTGTAATCCAGCACATAATCCCCGGGTTCGTAATCTGCCAGACCGTCATTTAATTTTGCTTTGAACTTTGCCGTTGTACTCAAGTGATGCTCACCGGGCGTCCATCCGCTCAGCGCGGTATGCACAAGGCGGCACAACCTATCATTATTTAGCAGGTCGTATGTGGCAAATGAATCAGCGGGAATTTCTTCGCCATTCAACATGAATTTCAGTTCGATGTTTTTGAAATTCTCGTTCAAAGATTCGGCATCTGACGCGCACCAGGCATACGCCCACAGCACAGGTTTTTCCTCGCCGAGCGGAATGGAGTAAGCGACAACACCGGGTTGGGCAAACGCGCTGGGATCATATTTCTCACGCGCGAGGTCTTCCAAGAAAGACGCGCCCGATTTGAAAGAAGATTCCGCGTCAGCAGGCAATGAAAGTTTAGGCGATGCGGAAGGCGTAATCCCCGCGCCGGAAGGCGTATTCAAAACCTTGACCGCCGCTTCCAAAATCACATCCTCGCCATCGGAGATGCGCTTCAACGCTTCCACTGTGACAGGGGCGCGCACATCCGGCACAACCCCGCTGCCTTCGAGGTGAATCTTCCCCTGCGCGTCTACCGCGCGACCAATGGTCATGCGCACGCTTACATTTTCCGGCATCATCAAATCTTCGACGCTGCCGCCCGCGCCGTTGCTGGAATACTGTCCGACCACCAGGGCGCGGTCATTGACCGTCATCGCATACGAGAAAAATTCACACGCGCTCACGCACGCGGGACCAACCATCACAACCACAGGTCCTTTGTAGCGAAGTTCCTCGCGCGGCGGAATCATGGGGGCTTCATCGCTGATGTCCATATAGAATTCACCAGTGCTGTCGTCGTAGCGGGCGGTATTCCCAACGATGGTTTCTTCATCGAAAAAGTAAGCAGCCATCTGGTTTGCAAGCCAGCCATTACCGCCGCTGTTGACGCGCATATCAATCACCACACCGGGGACTTGATTCTCGTTGAAGTATTTAATCGCGCGCTCCCAAACTTGAATGGAAAGCAGCTCATTATCGAAGAAACTGGAAATTTTAAGATAGCCATAACCGCTCGGCAAAATTTCAAATTCAACCGGCAGGGATGTCGGCGGCTGTCCCGCGCGGAAAGACGAAAAGTTGAAACTATCCATTTCGTTCACAACATCCAAATTTGCGACTTGCTCTGCCCTGTCGGGATTTTTGAACTTGACCTCGACCTGTCCCTTATCCAAGCGGAAACGGGTCGCGTATCGCAATTGCTGTAGATGTTTGATGTCTTCGTTACTAAACGGGGATGACCACGGAAGAACCGCGCTGACAAAATCCGCGATGGGTTTTCCGTCGAAAGAGATAATCTCCGCACCCCAAACCATGCCTGCCTTGCTTGCCGGTCCGTTATTCACAATGAAATTTGCGATGACCTTGCCATCATCTGTTTCGCGGATGGCAAAGCCAAGTCCGCCGGCAATGTCCGCGGAAAAATCTTCTTGCAGCACGGATGTATCAAAGCCGACATGAGAATCAGGAACAGACCAGATGAAATCGCGCAAGGCGATAAAGTACGCGTGTTTATCTTTGCCCTGCTCTGCTTCGACAAAGCGCGGACGAAATTCCTTTGCTTTTGCGTCCCAATCAATATTTTTGAATTCGGTGAACGCGTATTCGTTCTTGAATTTTTCCAGCATCTTATCGAACGCTTCCGCGTACCCAAACTGCGAAAAATCCTCCAGCGCCGCGCTTTCCGGTTCGTATAAATCAATGACCGGGTTGGGCGAACGGTCAACTTTGAAGGGCGATTGATCCATATCAATCACCGACCAGCCTTGCAATAAATCCATAATTGGGTCGTCGTCGGTGAACAGTTTTTTATCCGCGCCAAAATCGGATGGGAACTGCTGCGCGGAATCCGGCGCATAGACCAGATATTTTCCACCGAACACTTCGCGGTAAAGATCGCGGTCATCGCTGATTTTGGTCGAGACATACCAGGTTGACCATCCGCCGCCGCCCTGGTCGCGTCTTTCCAGATACGGGTCGCCCCAAGTATTCGTCCAATAGGCAACAGCAAAAATCATCACGCCGGTTTCTTCTGCGCCATCATGGTCAACATCGTGCAAGGTTCCATTTGGCTTGGCTGGCAGGGATATGCTATAGGTAAATGGCGATGTATAGAAATCCGAAGTAATTTCGCCAAGAGTCTGCGACTCGAGTGGGAATAAAAACTTGCGGTCGCGCTGAACAAATCCGCCCTGGTCTTCGAGCAGAATCAGCGGCTGCGCTACGCCTGCCGTAAAAAAGGTATTCGTGTACGTCAAACTCCCGGTAACTGTGACCGGTTCGCTTTCGTGAGTTTCTTGAATCGACTCTGCCAATGTCGGCGCGAGTTGGGATTCTTGATTCGCGTGAATGGGAACAACAGGACCGCAAGCGGTTAAGAGCGAAATAACCAAAAACAGGGAAAACCACTGAAAAACTCTTTGTTTCATCCGTACCTCCAATTTTTCAAGATTATAATGCAAAGAACATGGATACAAAATCAAACATTCGACTTGAATTGGAACGCGCGGCGCAATCCCGCGCAAAAGGCAACGAGGGACAGGCGCGCGTATGCGCCCGCCGCGCGGCAGGCATCGCCGTCCGTGAATATTTCGCGCAGCGCGGAACACAGGTCAAATCCGCGAGCGCGTATGACCTGCTGAACATCCTCAAAGATGACCCGCTGTTGCCCAATGAATTAAAGCAAACGGTTGAGCATTTGACGATGCGCGTTACCGAAGAATTCAAACTCCCCGTGCAAGCCGACCTGATCGCTGAAGCGCAAAAGTTATGCGATTGGTTATTGAAAGACAAAAAATAAAAGTTCGAGGTTTATAAAATTCGACTCTCCCCGCTTTCACGGCAACCAAGCAAATTACAGCAAGCATTGATTGTTACTCGTCAGTTGTCAATTACTGCTTCGGCACACCTGCCCCACCTGCACTGCAACGCACGCAGTGCGGTGCAAGTGTGGCGGGCGGTGTCAAGGAAAACACGCGGATACCGTCGCGCTCATCCATGACATACGCCGTGGCTGCATAGCGGAGAACAATCATCGTGATCCACATATCGCCTACGGCTCCGCTCGCATTGACAATTCCGCAGATAGCCAATAAAGCCACCCATGCTGTCCCCTGCAATACCCACATGCCCAGAATGACCAGCGCACTGATAAACACAAACGGTGCAAGTGAAATGACGACATAGTTGTTTCGGCGGTAGGCATACCCAGGTGACGTGGCGTACAACATCAGTCCCTTCCAGATAATGCCATACTTGGGACTTGCCCCAAATATTTGCATGGTCAGACCGTGAGTTAACTCATGCAAAATCAATGTCACCACAATCCCTGCGACAGCCAGACCCATTTCGCTCAGCCCTAATCTAAAGTTGCCTTCCGACGACATCTTTCCCAGCCTGATTGCCAAACTGGAAAAGATCATCCCAAAGATGACAAAAAGGATTACCCCAACGATATTCAATGCGACCACGCGCATGGGTTTTCCTGTCACCTTCCACGAAAGGACTTCCTGATAATTCTCAGGCAATGCTCCCGCAGCGGGGATTGGGTCAATTGCTGTTTGCATAAATCTCCTTTTTGGTAGTTGCGACTTTAGTCGCTCTTACTCTGTGCTGTAAATTCCAACTTCCCTTTTCTACTTTCTACGTGGATGGTCTCACCTTCATGGAAATCGCCGCTCAGAATCTTGACCGCCAGCGGATCTTGCAATTCGC